>NZ_JBFAIA010000081.1:0-34413 GCF_040654455.1 Nonomuraea sp. NPDC050691 | reverse complement strand
CGCGGCCCGCGCGGATGGCGCGGGCCCCTGGGGAAGGCGGGACGGGGGGCGGCCGGCTTGTGGGGGTCAGGGCGAGGCGGCGGGGGGCGGCGAGCGGGTCATGGCTCCCCGTTCAAGATTACTTTTAGGAAAGTTTCCTAAGAGTTGTGGCGATCGTAGCCTTGACACCCGATCCTTACAAGACCCAACGTCCCCTTGCCCGGATACGGAAGGGCGCCGCGGCCGGTTCGGCCACGGCGCCCTCGTCCGGCGGGATCAGGGCCGGCGGGTGATGCGCACGTCGTCGACGCCCGCCTCGACCAGCGAGGCGCCCGAGGCGTCCGCCGCGTCGATCAGGACGCGGACCGTCTGACCCGCGAACGCCGTCAGATCGGCGGTCGCCGCGCTCCACGAGCCGTTGCGGTTGGACGCCGCGCCGGCCTGCTGGAGGACGGTCGCGGTGGTGCTGCCCACGACCCGCACGCGCAGGTAGTCGGCACTGGAGCTGTTGGAGCCGTGCGCGAGGTACCACGACAGGGACAGGCTCAGCGTGCCGCCCGAGGGCAGCGTGATCGGCGGCGACTGGATCGAGGTGACGCCGCCGTCGACGTCGTGCTCACCGGCCGAGGTGCCCGCGAGCCGGCCCGTCACCAGGTCGTTGGTGCCGCTGACGGTCGTGCCGAGCTGCTTGGCGCCGGAGGAGGTGGTGCCGTCGGGGTCGCCGCGCTCCCACTGCCCGGCCGTGGCCGTGTCGGTGCCGGACGGGTTGGCGGTCCAGCCGGTGGCCGACTCGAACGTGTCGGAGTACACGGTCTCCGGCGGGTTGCCGGTGCCGCAGTACTGGGTCTCCTTGCCGATGATCCGGTACACGCAGTCGGAGTACTCGAGGAAGCGGAGCACGGCCTCGCGGTTGCGGGTGGTCTGCGGGACGATCTGCTCGTCGGGCGGGTAGAAGCCGGGGTTGGACCCCGTGGGGTACATCTCGAAGGTCCAGCTGAAGATCTTGTGGACGCCCCACATCCAGTCGTCGATCGTGCCGTCGGTGATGTAGAGGTCGCTGGCCTGCTCCGGCGTGTAGTTGTTGGTGGAGGCCATGTTCTGCCCCAGCACCGCGTGGGCGTCGCGGTCGTCCTGGGTCAGGCCGGGCGCGGTGTCGTTGAAGGTGAAGCCGTACGGCCACAGCACCAGCTCGCTGTAGGTGTGCCAGTCGATGTGCGCCTTGATCTGCTGGACGCCGCCGACGACGCGGCCGCGCACCCAGTTGGCCGCCGCCTTCACCTCGGGCGCCGACTCGGCGGCCGGGCCCCGGTAGGTCTCGCTGGAGGTCGAGCCGGACGAGCCGCCGCAGCAGCCCCAGTTGTAGGCCCAGTTGCGGTTCATGTCGGTGCCCACGGCCGAGGAGCCGCTGTTGGGCTGCCGGTTCTTGCGCCACGAACGGTAGGAGCCGGTCGCGATGTCGTACTCGCCGCCGTCCGGGTTGAGGTCCGGCATGATCCAGATCTCCCGGTTGTTCACCAGGTTGGTGATCCGGCTGTCGCTGCCGTAGTTGTCGGCCAGCAGGTGCATGATGTACAGCGCCATCTCGACCGTGAGGTGCTCGCGGGCGTGCTGGTGGGCGGTGAAGAGCACCTCGGGCTCCGCCTCGTCCGTGCCCACGTTGTCGCTGATCTTGACGCCGATGAGCTGCCTGCCCTCGTACGAGGTGCCGTACGTGAACGTGCTGGCGATCGCGGGATGGGCGGCGACCAGCGCGTTCACGTCGGCGGTCATCTCGGCGTAGTTGTGGTAGCCCGAGTCCGACGGCGGGAAGTCAAAGGTCCCGGCGTCGGACCGGGGTGCGGGGCGCGGCACCTCCGTCACCCGGTAGCCGAGGCGCGTGATCGCGGCCACCTCGGCCTCCGTGGCCGTGACGAGGACCGAGTCCTTCGCCACCTCCTCGATCGCGGCGCCGGTGGCCGCGACGGCGCTGCGCTGCCGCGCGTCGGCCGGGCCCTGTACGCGGTACTGCCGGTTCGGCGGCGGTTCGGCGGAGGCCCCCGCCCCGGTGACGCCGCTCAGGCAGAGCAGCGCCAGGACGGTCAGCAGGATGACTAAACGGCGTTGCACGTCGTCCTCCTCGGGTGCGCGGAATGGGTGTTGACACGCGCCTGAACCGAGAGTGAAGACGATCCCTTGCGTGGGAAAGGCCCAATTTGCCCCTCGCGAGCCGCGCGCCTGCCGAAGCGGTGCGAGTATGGCAGGCACGCGGGCGCTGAGCTGGGGTTGTTTCCGGGAACTTGGCGATCAGAAGTCGTCGGGCGTCCGGATCCGGTCACGCACCCACACGCCGGCCGGCTTGAGCCGCGAGGTGCCGGTGAAGGTGCCGTTCGGGCAGGTGCCCTCGGTGAAGACGGCGCCCGAGCGCTCGTCGTCGGAGTAGTTCCAGTTGACCCAGCTGATCTTCTTCTGGGCCATGAGGTCGAGGTACTGCTGCGCCCGGGTGAAGTTGTTCGAGCCGTCGCCGGAGGCCGTCTGCGTGCCGAACTCGGTGACGAACATCGGGATGCGGTCGGCGGCCCGGCTCAGCGCGTTCAGGTACTCCGAGCCGTGGGAGGCCGCGTAGAAGTGGAACGTGTACATGATGTTGGTGGCGTTGACCGGGTTGCCGACGACCTCGCTCTCCGTCGCCCCGTCCGAGACGCCGAGGGAGGACCAGGCGCGGGTGCCGACCAGAACGGGCGCGTCGGGGTCGTACTGCCGGATGACCGGGATGATCTGGTGCGCGTAGGAGCGGATCGTGGACCAGGAGACGCCGTTGGGCTCGTTCGCGATCTCGTACAGGACGTTGTTCTTGGCGTTGTGCCGCTGGGCGATCTCCGTGAAGAACGTCCTGGCGCGTGACAGGTTGTCGTTCGGGTCGCCGGGGTCGAGCATGTGCCAGTCGACGATCGCGTACAGGCCGCGGGAGGTGGCCTGCTCGATCAGGTTGTGGACCCGGTCGGTGAACAGCCGCGGGTTGGTCTCGTAGCCGTCCTCCTGGATGTACATGGAGATGCGCAGGACGTCGGCCTTCCAGTCGGTGGCCAGGGCGTTGAGCGAGGCCGTGTTGAGACACTGGTAGTACCACTGCAGGCCGTGGCTGCTCATGCCGCGGAGCTGGATCTGCTTGCCGTTCTTGTTGCACAGGCGCACACCGCAGACGCGGAGCCGGCCGTTGGCCTCGACCGGGGTGCTCCCGGTGGGGGGCGGCGCGTCGGCGACGGTCAGGCGGTCGAGGTTCGGGCCGCCGTTGGCGGTGGTGGCGGTGGCGCGGACGGTGTTGGCGCCGGCGTTGAGCGTCGCGGTGACGGTGGCGTCCTGCCAGGTGGTCCAGGCGCCGGTGCCGGGGAAGTCGCCGGTCGTGGCGGCCGTTCCGTTGACGGTGATGGACATGGGGCGGTTGACGGTGGTGCCGTTCGCGAACCGGAAGCTCAGGCTCCGTGGGCCGGCGGTGGCGGCGTTGACGGTGAACTCGACGTAGGAGCCGGTGGCGTTGTCGTAGTTGACGAAGCCGGTGCCTGTGTAGCCGGTGTGGTTGGACTCGACGACGCCCTGGGAGATCGTGGCGCTCTCGGCCTGGTGGTCGGCGGCTTGGGCTTGTGCTCGGGCATGGACCGGGGGTGGCTGCAGGCCCGCGATCAGCACGACCGATGCGGCCAGTGCGGCGAGTCGATGCATGGGGGCGCTCCTCCGCATTTATTAGGAAACTTTCCTAACGAGCATGAGGAGCGTAGATCGGACCTATCACGCACGCAAGACCCAATCTGACCGGAACCGTCAAGGACTGACCGCGGGTTCGAGACCAGCTCGTGGGCGTACTACATCGGATATCTGCACGCCCGGCACGCGTGCCCGGTGACCCTCCTGGTGGTGTGCCACGACTCCGCCACCGCCCGCTGGGCCCGGCTTCCCAAGGGGATCGGGCTGGAGGAGCGTCCGTCCCTGGTGCTCCATCCCGTCGTCCTGGGACCGGACAACGTGCCGGCCATCACCGACCTGGCCCAGGCGTCCGAGGACGTGGTCCTGACCGTGTTCTCGGCGCTCATACTGGAGGTGCTTGCCGCAGCCCTGGACACCGTAGACACCCAAACCGCCGGATACTTCGCCGAGTTCACCGAGGTCGGCCTCGGTGACACCGACGCCCGACACCTGTGGAGAGCCTTGATGTCCACCAAGACGTACCGCTACCAGTCCGAGTTCGCCCAGCAGATCGAGGCCCGGGGCGAAGCGAAGATGCTCATACTCGAGGATCGGCGCATCCCCGTCACACCGGACATCCGAGAGCGCATCATGACCTGCACCGACACCACGCTTCTGGAAGCGTGGGCAAGGCGCACCCTCCACGCCACCACCGCCGACGAGCTCTTCGAATAACCCCTCACCCCAGCGACGTGGTCGCCAGCTTGGCGCCGAAGCCCAGGAAGAGGGCGCCGACTCCGGAGGTGAGGCCGGCGCTGAGGCGGCGGCGGGAGCGGAACTGGGCGGCCAGGAAGCTCCCGCCGAAGATCAGGGACGTCAGGTACATCACGCTGAAGACCTGGACGATCGCGCCCAGGATGAGGAACGACAGCGCGGGCGTCCCGTAGGCCGGGTCCACGAACTGGATGAAGAACGAGACGAAGAAGAGGATCGCCTTCGGGTTCAGCAGGCTGATCGTCAGAGCCTTGCGGAACGGGCGGGCGCGGCGGTCGCCCGTCCCGAAGGGCGTGGCCTCCGATGCGCCGGCGGCGTCCTTCGACGCGGCATCCGGGGCGGTCGTGGCGGTGTCCTGACTCGTGGCGTTCGCCGTGCCCGACGATGACGTCGAGGCGCGCCAGGCTCGCCACGCGCCGCGGAGCATCTGGAAGCCGATCCACGCCAGGTAGCCCGCCCCCGCGTACTTCACCACCGCGAACAGCACCGGGTTCGAGCGCAGCAGTGACGCGGCGCCGGCCGCCGCGAGTGCCATGAGCATCGTGTCGCCGACGAACACGCCGGCCGCCGCCCGGTACCCCTGCCGGACGCCCTTCTGCGCCGCGAGGCTGAGCACGTACACGGAGTTGGGGCCGGGCAGGAGGATGATGAAGAACGCTCCGGCGATGTACGTCCAGATGTCGGTGATACCGAAGAACATTCCGCTTGCTCCGGGTTGCTCCTGGGAGATGGTGACATTTCACGGTATCGCGTGCTCAACTGGTCGGCGCGTACCAGATCCCGCCGTAGGCCTGCCGGTGGCCGAGCGACCGGTACGTCGCGTCCACCAGGGCCTGTCCCCGCGGGTTGACGCCCAGGCCGGGGCCCTGCTTGTTCATCGTGTACCCGAACGCCAGCCGCGCCGCCGGATCGCAGAAGCCCACCGAGCCGCCCATCCCCGAGTGCCCGAACGCCGTCGTCGACAGCAGCGCCCCCTCCCTGTCGGCCGGAGACAGGTGCCGGTTGTCGACCGCCTTCGTGAAGCCGAGCGTGAACCTGGTCGGCACCGCGAGCACGGCGTCCACGCCGGCCGACGCCGTGAGCGACATGACCGCCAGCCGGTCCTCCCCCACCAGCCCGTCGCCGCCCAGCGACAGCGGCCGGTACATGCCGGCGAGCCCGCGCGCGTTGGTCACCCCTCCGACGGAGCCGTACTCGGCGGCGCGCGCCGCCCGGCTGTCCGGTTCGCCGGGCGTGGTCATGTAGCCGCCGTCGTTCGTGATCAGCAGCGCCGGGACGGACTCCGGCTCCGTGAACGCCTTCAGGTAGAACGTGGGCGGCACGGCCGGCGGGTCGGCGGGGATCGTCGGGGCGACCCGGGCGTCCTGCTCCTCCGGCAGGCCCAGCCAGAAGTCGAGTTCGAGCGGACCGGCCACCTCCTCGCGGAAGAACGTGCCGAGCGAGCGTCCGGCCACCCTCCGGATCACCTCGCCGACAAGGAAGCCGAAGGTCAGCGCGTGGTAGCCGTGCCTGGTTCCCGGCTCCCAGAACGGCTCCTCGCCGGCCAGCCGCTCGGCCATGAGCTTCCAGTCGTAGAACGCGCCCGGCGGCAGCGGCTCGCGCAGCGCGGGCAGTCCCGCCTGGTGCGCCAGCAGGTGCCGGACGAGCGTCCCGTCCTTGCCGCGGGCGCCGTACTCGGGCCAGTAGCGGGTGACGGGGGCGTCGAGGTCGAGGTCGCCGCGTGCGGCGAGCAGGTGGGCGCACAGCGCGGTGGCGCCCTTGGTGCACGACCAGACGTGCCCGATCGTGTCGTTCAGCCAGGGCACGCCGGGCGCCGCCTCGCCGCCCCACAGGTCGGTGACGACCTCGCCGTCCACGATCACGCAGACGGACGCGCCCACCTCGCCGCGCAGTTCGATGTTCCGCTCGAACTCCTCGGCCACCTGCGAGAACCGGGGGTCACAGGTCCCTTGTACTGTCATTTCATGAATTCATCACGAAAGGCGGTTGGAGTAAATCGCCCCAGAGGTCACAGGTGTTCGGGCGGGGCCGACCGCCCCGCCCGAACGCGACGCTTAGAGGCCGATAGCCGCTCCCCCCGATCCTGACCTCGGCCACCCCGATCGCGGCGACCAGCCCTGGGGAAGGGTGAGCGTGAGCTCGGAGGCGGGCACCGGGAGGTGCGCGTGGCGGTGACGGTCACCTCCGCCTCGAACGGCGTGCCCGGCAGGACGGAAGCGGGCGCCTAGAGGGTGACGGCGGCCTCGTTCCGGATCGTGTACGTGGCGCCGGCGCGGGCGTTCCAGCTCAGGACGTCGCCGTCGCGGTGCGGGCCGACCTCGTGACCCCGCTCGTCGTGGACGCGGTAGCGTTCGGCGGCGACGGACGACTTGACCTTGATCGGCCCCGTCTTCCCAGTGCGCACGGTGATCGTGTCGGGGGCGCCGTCCTTCCAGGTGGCGCCCACGGTGACGTCGCCGCGGGCGCGCAGTCCCGACACCGAGCCGTCCTTCCACGCACGGGGCAGCGCGGGCAGCACGTGGACCACGTCGTGCCGGCTCTGCACCAGCATCTCCGCGATGCCGGAGGTGGCGCCGAAGTTGCCGTCGATCTGGAACGGCGGGTGGGTGTCCCACAGGTTGTCCAGGGTGGACGCCTTGAGCTGCTCGCCCAGCATCTTGTGGGCGTGGTCGCCGTCCAGCAGCCGCGCCCAGAAGTTGATCTTCCAGGCCTTGCTCCAGCCGGTGCGGCCGTCGCCGCGCCCGGTCAGCGAGACCTCGGCCGCGGCGGCCTCCTGGGTGCCCGCCGTGATCTGGTCGGACGGGTGCAGGGCGTACAGGTGGGAGACGTGCCGGTGCGTGTCGGTCCTGGAGTCCCAGTCCTGCTTCCATTCCTGGAGCTGGCCCCAGGAGCCGATCCGGATGCCCGGGTCGAGCTTGGCGAGCGCGGCGGCGGCCTCGGCCTGGAAGTCCGCGTCCACGTCGAGCTTCTGCGCCGCGGCCAGCGCGTTGGTCAGGACCTCGCGGACGATCTGCTGCGACATGGACGCGCCCGCCGAGAAGTCGCCGTGTTCCGGCGAGTAGCTGGGCGAGACGACGAGCTTCCCGTCACGCGGGTCAGTGTGCAGGAAGTCGAGCCAGAACTCGGCCGCCCCCTTGATGATCGGATAGGCGGTGTCGCGCAGGTAGCCGAGGTCGCCGGTGAAGCGGTAGGTGTCGTACAGGTGCTGGGTGGTCCAGGCCGCGGCCTCGGGGAACCAGAACGCGCTGGGGTAGTCGTGCAGACCGGTGAAGCCGAACGGGTTGGTCTCGTTGTTCACCACCCAGCCGCGGGCGCCATAGACGTCCCGCGCCGTCCTGCGGCCCGGGGCGACGAGGGCCGCGATGTAGCGGTCGTACGGTCTGGTCGTCTCGTGCAGGTTGGTCTGCTCGGCGAGCCAGTAGTTCATCTGCAGGTTGATGTTGACGTGGTAGTCGGCGGACCACGGCGGGCTCGTCGAGTTGTTCCACACCCCCTGCAGGTTGGCGGGCAGGACGTCGTTCTCGCGCGAGGACGAGATGAGCAGGTAGCGGCCGTAGGCGAAGAACAGCGCCTCCAGGGCCCGGTCGTCGGCCGTGGCGCCGCCGGTGTAGTTCCGGCGCAGCCGGTCGGTGGGGATCTTCGGCGCCGTCTGGCCGAGGTCGAGCCTCACCCGGTCGAACAGCTTGCGGTAATCGGCGACGTGCGCGGCCCTCAGCGCGTCGTAGCCCTTGGCCGCGGCCGCGTCGACCGCCTCGGTGACCTTGGCGTGGGGGTCGTCGCCGCGGTAGGCCGGATAGGCGTCGGTGTAGTCGGTGCCGGCCGACAGCACGAACACCGCGCTGTCGGCTCCGGTGACGGTGATCTTGTCGCCGGCGTCCGTACGGGTGCCCCCCTGGGCGATCACCTGCACCTGGGCCTCGAACGTCATCGCGTTGTCGGCCAGCCGGCCGCGGATGGTGAGCCGGCCGCCGGAGGCTGTGACCGTCTTGTCCTCGTGGGGCGAGGTGTGCCGGAGGGTGAAGGAGACCTTGCCGCCGCGGTCGGCCGAGAGGCGGCCGACGATCACGTTGCCCGGGTTGCCGGCGAAGTACTCGCGCGTGTACGTGACGCCGTCGGCGGTGTAGCCGACGCGGGCCACGGCCTCGCGCAGGCTCAGCTCGCGCCGGTAGCCGGTGGGCGACCGGGGCGCGCCGGCGATGTCGAGGTACAGGTCGCCGAAGGTCTGGTAGGCGCCGAAGCCGGTCTTGGGCCGGCCGAGCCGGGCCGCCACGTCGGTGGTGGACATCTTCCCGTCGCGGTCGATCTGCCGCTGGACCTCGGCGATGGTTTCCGGCCGCAGGGTCTTCCCGTTGCCGAAGTCGTAGCCGGCGTGGCCGGGGCCGCCCGTCCACAGGGTCTTCTCGTTGAACTGGATCTGCTCCGTGGCCACGCCGCCGAAGATCGTGGCCCCGAGGGGGCCGTTGCCGATGGGCAGCGCCTGGGTCTCCCAGTCGGTGGCGGGCTCGTCGTACCAGAGGGTCAAGTCATCGGGTGTCCACGGCGTGCTCGTGGCGGGATCGGGCTCGGTCTGGGCCTGGGCCTGCACCGCCGTGGGCCAGATGACGCGCGACAACGCGGCGAGCAGGCCGGCGCCGAAGCGCCCTCGTGGGGGGTGGCTCACCTGTTCCTCCGATCACTGAGTGACCTTGATAAGGAGATAGCACCGAAACGAGGGCGCAACAAGGGCGGCATCCGATGTCTCCCCCGCCGGCGAGGGGAAAGCGAGGCGGCGAGCAGGGGCTTCGCTCAGCGCGCTCCCGATCGTCCGAGAAATCAATCCGATGTATCCGGGCGTGAGCCGTGGCCGCGCGATGCGGAAGCGGCATGGCCGAACGTGTCAAAAGAGGCAGTCGCATCGCGAAGCGTCAGGTACGGTAAGCCACCGGCACCCGGTCGCGCGGGCGCCGGGGTAAGCACGAGGTCACCCCCGACGGCCCACCTGACATGCCTGGCCGCGCGAAGCGCGGGTAGTCGCCGGTCGTCGGCCTACATGCGGAGCAGCAGCCTTGAATCATCCCCCGGTCACCCTGCCACGCCTCACCTCTCTGGCCCGCCAGGCGGTGCCCCGGCTCCTGGAGGGCGTGGTGGCGCCGCTCGCCGTGTTCTACGCGGCGCTCGCCCTGCTCGGGCTGACGGGCGCGCTGGTGGCCGCGGTCGCCTGGGTGTACCTGGGCGTCGCCTGGCGCCTGGTGCGCGGGATCCGGGTGCCCGCCACGATGATCCTCGCGGCCATCGCGATCACCGCGCGGGCCGCGGTGGGGTTCTGGACGGGCAGCTGGGTGGTGTACTTCATCCAGCCCGAGCTGGGCACGATCTGCATCAGCATGGCGTTCCTCGCCTCCGTGCGGTTCAACCGGCCGCTGGTGCAGAAGCTCACCCTCGACTACATCCACCTGCCCTCCGCGGTGCTCAAGCACGAGCGGATGCGCCGCTTCTTCGCCCGCATCACGCTGCTGTGGGCGTTCGTCCTGCTGGCCAACTCGACGGTGAGCATCTGGCTGGCGCTGCACGAGTCGCTCGGCACGTTCATGCTGCTGCGCACGTCAGCCGTGGCCGCGATCAGCGGCGCCGCCATCACCTTCTCGATCTTCGCGTTCAAGCGGGTGCTCCGCCGCCTGCACGTGGCCCACGCCTGACCGTTCGGCCAGCAGGAACGCCCCGCACATCCCCATCACCAAGCCCGTCAGCGTCTCGAAGAGCTGCACCAGCCCGAGCGCGCCGCTGGGTCCCCCGCCGAGCGGGGCGCCGGTGACGACGAGGAGCACCGCGTACAGGCCCCAGCCGAACATCGTCCCGCTGCCGAGCCACGCCACCGTCAGGGGCCGCCAGAGCGGGCCGCGTCCCCGCGCCCGGACGACCGCGAGCAACGCCGCCGCGCCGCCCACGGCGAGCAGCCCCCTGAGGCCGTCCTGCACGGCGGCGTTGAAGGAGTGCGGGGCCGCCGCCATCGCGGGCGGCAGCCCGGCGTCGCCGCCGGCCGCCCAGTACAGGCGCGTCCCCCCGAGCAGGACGCTCACGCCCAGCGCCCCCGTGGCCACGACCCGCCGGAACGCCGCCGACGGCCCCGCCTGACGCCAGGCGAGCGGCGCCAGCAGCGGGTACGCCCAGCGGTCACGGGCGTAGAGGGCGAAGGCCGTCAGCAGGCAGACGCCCTGGACGATGAACCCGATGTACACCGTCGCGTACACCCAGGGCCTGACCGGGCCGCCCGTCTCCAGGAGGGACGGGCCCTGGACGAGGAACGCGAGCGGCACCGTCGCGACGACGATCCCGAGCAGGCCGGACGCCACCCACAGCGGCAGGAGCACCAGCCATCCGGGCAGGCGCATCCCGCGTCGCGTCGTGAACGACAGGGCCAGCACCAGGGCGACGGCGTCCATGCCGAACGTCATGGCGTTCAGCCCGACCACGGCCGGATCCTCCAGGAACGCCCGGTCGGTGACGCCCACCGGATGACCGGTCAGCCAGAGGATCTTGATCGTGAGGTAGGGCAGGATGGCGGCCGTCGCCACCACGGCGGCCGTGACCCGTCCGATCCCGGCCCGCTCCTCGTCCCTCGTGGCCGCGGGATGCGCGTGGGCGGGCCGCGTCGTGTGCTGTGTCATGGGTCCCAGGCTCGCGTCCGGCGGGCGGGCGATCCTCCCGGAGCGGAGGGAGGTCGCTCCCCCGTACGGGGGAGACCGCACCGGCGTCGGCGTCCCGGCGCGGTTCCGCCGGTCCCAACCGTCTCGGTCAGGGCAGTTCGACGGTCAGCTCGAAGCCGTCCTGGCGCGGCCCGGCCGTCAGGACGCCGCCCGCCAGCCGTACGCGCTCCCGCAGCCCCGCCAGCCCGAGCCCGCCCGGCACCGCGACGGAGCGGGCGCGCGAGGGGCCGTTGCGCACGCTGACCCGGCTCGGCGACACCTCCACCGTGACCGCCGCCCCCGGCGCGTGCTTGGCCGCGTTCGTCAGCCCCTCCTGGACCACGGCGTGCGCCAGAGCGGGCGCCTGCCCCTCGGCCAGCCGCAGCGTGATCGCCATGCCGGAGGCGCGGGCCCGTTCGACCAGCCCGGCCACGTCCTCGCCGACGGGCGTCAGCGGCGCCGGGGCGGCGTCGTCGCCCAGCAGGCCGATGATCTGCCGCAGCCGCTCGGTCGCGTCGGCCGCCGCGACCCGCAGCTCGCCGGCCGCCCGGACCTGCGCGTCGGCCAGTCCCGGCGACATCTCCAGCCCCGCGGCCCGCACCGCGATGAGCGCCAGGTCATGGCCGAGCGAGTCGTGCATGTCGCGCGCGATCCTGGCCCGCTCGCGCATCCGCGCCTGCGCCGCGACCGACCGCTCGGCCTGCTCGCGCTGCTGGAGCAGCCGCCGCCGCACCTGCCCCACCGTGTACGGCAGGACGTACGCGCCGAGAAGCCCGCTGACCATGGTGATCCACAGCGCCGGCCCGTTCCCGCGCGCCATCACGACCCCCGCGCCGGCGAGCGCCACCGCGGCGAACGCGGCCACGACGAACCGAGGCCGCGCCGCCCGCCGGCCGCACAGGTACGCGTACCCCATCACGCACAGCAGGGCCGGGGAGAACGGGAAGATCTTGACGCCCGGCAGCGCCAGGGGCCAGACGAGGTCGGTGGTGGCGAGCCCGTGCTCGAAGCGCCACGGCCCGAACGGCAGCAGCACCACCACGGCGAGCTCCGGCCGGCGTCTCCCCACCGCCACGGCCACCGCGGCCAGCGCCATCCGCGGCACGCTCTGGAGGCCGAACGCGGCCGCGTCCAGCATCGGGTCGGGCCCGCTCGCCGCGATCGCGACACACAGCAGCGCCCAGAGCAGCAGGCCGGAGGCGAGCCGGCGGTGGCTCTCGTCGCGCTGACCGTTCACGGGGACGACCGTACCCGGCGCGCCGGAGGGACGCCTCCGCCGAAGGTCGGGGTCGCCCCCTGACGAACGTCAGGGTGGGGAGTGACCCCCCGCGACGGTAGGGCTGGCACCACCTCGAATCCGGATACCCGCCCTGCTGTCTTCCCGGCCTCCGGCCGCTTGGATCGTAGATGTCGCCGGTGATCGCACCCGCACCCCCGACGAAAGTCGAGGGTCGCGTGTGCCGATCGTCCGATGTGCCGTGACCGCGGGCTTCCTATCGTGCCGAAGGTACGGGCCCCATCCCGTCCCAGGGGCGGGTCGGCGTGGGACCGGGGGTTTCCCCGATGCCCCTCGGCGCCTCCCGCCGCCAGGCTGTGAGGTCACAACGATCGGAGTACAACGTATGTCGCACGCCATCATGGACCTCGTCACCCAGGCGATGTCGTCCCCCTGGCTGTACGCCGCGCTGTTCGCCCTGGCGCTGCTCGACGGGTTCTTCCCCATCGTGCCGGCGGAGACGTCGGTGATCACCGCCGGGGTGTTCGCCGCGACGGGCGAGACGAACCTGGCCCTCGTCATCCTGGTCGCCGCGCTGGGGGCCTTCACCGGTGACCACGTCTCCTACCTGATCGGCAACAAGGCGGGCGGGCGGCTGCGCGAGCGCAAGGCGTTCGTGTGGGCGCGACGGGCGCTGGCCGAGCGGGGCGGGCTCGTGCTCGTCGTCGCCCGGTACATCCCGGGTGGCCGCACCGCCACCACGCTGACCATGGGCGCCGTACGGCACCCGCTGCGCTCGTTCACGTTCTTCGACGCGATCGCCGCCTCCTCCTGGGCGGTGTATTCGGGACTGATCGGCTTCTTCGGCGGGATGGCCTTCGAGAACGACCCGATCAAGGGGCTGCTGCTCGGCCTCGGGATCGCACTGTCCATCACCGGGATCGTCGAGCTCGTGCGCTGGGCGCGGAAGCGACGCGCCATCCAGCCTTCCCCGGAGCGCCTTCCGGTGGACACGTCCGTTTGACCCTGCCCGGTGACCATCCGAAGCGAGAGGAGAGGACATGACGCTGCTGGCCGCGGTGATCGCCCTGGTGGGTTCGCTGTTCTTCGCACTGGGCGCCGCTCTCCAGCAGTTCGAGGCGGCCGGCGCCCCCGGCGTGCGGGGGCTGCTCGGGCTGCTGCGCCGGCCGCGGTGGCTGGCCGGCGGGGTGAGCATCCTGGCGGGCGGCGGCCTGCACATCGTGGCGCTCGGCCTCGGCCCGCTGACCGTGGTCCAGCCCATGGGCGTGGCCAGCCTGCTCTTCGCGCTGCCCATCGCGGCCACCCTGCACGGACGCCGGCCCACCCGCGCCGAGCTGGGCGCCGCCGCGCTGGTGGCGGCGGGGCTCGTCGGCCTGGTGCTGCTGGTGCCGGAGTCGGACGAGCCGGCGGTGCTCGGCCCGTCCGGGGTGCTGACGCTGCTCGGGGTCTCCGGGCTCGCGGCGGCGCTGCTGTGGGGCGCCTCCCGGGTGGCCTCACCGGCGGGCCGGGCCGCCCTGCTCGCCACCAGCTCCGGAGTCCTGTACGGCGCCACCGCCACGCTCATGCGGGTGCTGGTGGACGGCGGCTGGAACTGGTGGTACCTCCTCGCCGTCCCGGTGCCCGCGCTGCTGGCGCTGGCCATGCTCCAGCGGGCGTACGCCGTCGGCCACTTCGGCGTCTCGTTCGCCTCCCTGCAGATCGCCGACCCGCTCACCGCGGTGGCGTTCGGCGCCCTGCTGCTGGGCGAGCCCCTGCCGACGGGGCTCGCGCCGGTCGCCGCCGCGGCGCTGACCGCGGCCGGCACCATCGCGCTGGCCCGGACCACTCCCCTGGAGGCACGCCCTTGACCGCACTCCCGGCGGACGCGCCGCCGACCGGCCCGTCTCCCTCCCCCACCTGAACTTCCCTCGAAACGGAGCCTTCCCCATGGCCATGCCCCTCTCCCACGCCGTCACGGTCACCGAGACCGCGCCCGCCGCCGAGCTCGCCCCCGTCGCCGATCGTCCGCGCCGCATCCTGATCTCCACCGACACCTATCCCCCGGACGTCAACGGCACGGCGTACTTCACCCACCGCCTCGCCACCGGCCTGGCCGCCCGCGGCAACGACGTGCACGTGGTCTGCCAGTCGGACGTCGGCCCGGCCACGGCCGACGTGGCCGACGGCGTGGTCGTCCACCGGCTGCGCTCCGCCCCGCTGGTCGTGCACCCGACGATGCGGGTCACGGTCCCCACCCGGCTCGACCGGCTGCTGGACGCCGTCAAGCCCGACGTGCTGCACAGCCAGGGCCACTTCGTGGTCGGCCGCGCCGCCATCGCCGCCGCCCGCCGCCGCGGGGTGCCCGTCGTCGCCACCAACCACTTCATGCCCGACAACCTCTTCCAGTTCGGCCACGTCCCCGCCGCGCTGCGCGAGCGGGTGGGCCGGCTGGCCTGGCGCGACTTCAACCGCGTCTTCCGCCGGGCCGACCACGTCACCACGCCCACGCCGCTGGCCGCCGGGCTGCTGCGCGACCAGGGCTTCGCCGGGCAGGTCGAGCCGGTCTCGTGCGGCATCGACCTGGCCCGGTTCCGCCCGCGCAGCGAGCCGAAGCAGTGGGCGCGCAAGCTGTTCGACCTGCCGGACCGGCCCACCGCGCTGTTCGTCGGCCGCCTGGACGAGGAGAAGCGCCTCGGCGAGCTGGTGCGGGCGCTGCCGCACGTGCTCAACACCACCGACGCGCAGGTGGTGCTGGTCGGCCGCGGCAACCAGCGGGAGGAGCTGGAGCGCCTGGCCGGGCGGATCGGGGTGGCCGAGCGGGTCGTCTTCCTCGGTTTCGTGCCGGACGAGCTCATGCCGCAGGCGTTCGCGGCGGCCGACGTGTTCGCCATCCCGAGCGTGGCCGAGCTGCAGAGCATCGCGACGCTGGAGGCGATGGCCAGCGGGCTGCCGGTGGTGGCCGCGAACGCGATGGCCCTGCCGCACCTGGTCGACGGCAACGGTTACCTGTTCGAGCCCGGTGACGTCCTCAGCCTCGCGAGCCACCTGACCGCGATCCTCGCGAACGGCGAGCTGCGCGCCCGCCTCGGCCAGGCCAGCCGTGAGCTGGCCCAGACCCATGACCACCAGGTGTCGCTCGCCCGGTTCGAGCAGATCTATGACGAGGTGACGCGATGAGCGAGCCCTTCCCGAGGGGTGCCGCGGCTGGCGGTGCGGGTGGTCTCGCCGACGGTGCAACTGGCGGTGCAACTGACGGTGGTGCGGGCAGTGCCGTGGCGGGCGGTGCCATGGCGGGAGGTGCCGTGGCGGGCGCGGTGGCGCCGGTCGGTGCCGTCGCGGGCGCGGTGGCGGGTGCGGCGGCCGCAGCCGGGGCCCTGGTCCACACCGAGGTGACGCTCCCGGCGCAGCCGCTGCTCAGCGACTACGCCCTGGTGCCCGGGGGGACGATCCCCGTGCTGGGCGGCATGCTGGCCCTGGCCGGCGCCTGCGTCTTCCTGGCGTACGGGCTGGCGGCGCGGGCGCCGTCCCGCTCGGCGGCGGCGCGGGTGCTGCTGGTGGCCGCCTCGGGGGGCCTGATGCTGGGCGCGGTGTTCCCCACCGACCCGTCCGCCGCGGAGATCTCCTCGATGGCCGGCGAGATCCACCGGTGGGCGTCCGCGGTCGTCTTCACCGCCCTGCCGGTCGCCGGCTGGGTCCTGGCCCGCGACGCCTCGGCGCCGCGCCGGCACCCCCAGAGCTCCGGCTCGCCGCGGTGGAACGCCGTCCGGGCCCTGAGCGTCACGTCCGCGCTGGTGCTGGCCGCGTTCCTGGCCGCCCACCCGGCCTCCTTCCTCTCGCCGCTGATCGGCGGCGACGCCTACTACGGCCTGCTCGAACGGGCCCTGGCGCTGTCCGAGATCTCCCTCGTCGCCCTCATGGCGCTGGCCTCGGCCCGGCGCCCCGCCCTCGCCGGCGCCTCCTCCTCCCCGGCCGAGCCGTCCCTCCCCCGCGTCCCCGGGCCGCGGCGCGAGCGTGACGGACGCGGCAACGTGGCGGCCTGACGTCCTCCGCCCCTTCCTGGCTGCGGGGCCGGCATTGTTCCTGGGCCGGCATGGTTCCTGGGCCGGCATGCTTCGGCACCGGTCGAAGGATTCTGCGCCTAGCGTGAAACGCATGGTCATCACACGTCACGACGAGGCCCGGGCGGTGCTCGCGGACCCCCGGTACGTTCCGCCGCCCGTGCGCCAGGACGCGCCGCCGTACACGCTGGGGTGGCTGCGGGCGCAGGTGTCGCGGTTCAGCAGCAGCGAGACGCACGCGGAGCGGCGCCGGGCGCTGGAGAAGCGGCTCGCGGAACTCGACCCGGCCGCGCTGCGCCGGCGGGCGCGCGAGGCGACGCTGGAGCGCGCCGGCGACTGGAAGGGCGTGCCCACGGAGGTGCTGGCCGCCGCCCTCGGTGTCGCGGTGCCCGTACCCCTGGTCGAGGCCGCCGCCACCGGCTACCTGTCCGGCGAGGAGACCCTGGAGGCCGACGCGGCGGTGGCCGAGCTGATCGCGCTGCGGGGCGACGGGCCGCAAACCATCACGGACCTGACGCTGCTGCTCCAGGCGCACGCCGCCACCGAGGGCCTCATCGCGAACGCCCTCACCCACGCGGACCGCACCGGGACCGAGAGGACCCACGACGACCAGCCCGGGACCGAGAGGACCCACGACGACCAGGCCGGGATCGAGGGGTTGCTGTGCGAGACGCTGCGCCACGACCCGCCGCTCAAGGCGAGCCGCCGCGTGGACCGCGCCACCGGTGAGGAGATCGTCATCGACCTGGTCGCGGCCAACCGCGATCCCGCCGTGTTCGCCGACCCCGAGCGGTTCGATCCCTCCAGGGGCGAGAACCCGCACCTGACGTTCGGCCACGGCGTCCGGCCCTGCCCGGCCGCGGCCCACGCTCTCGCGCTGGCCACGGGCGTCCTCGACGCGCTGCGCGCCGCGCCGGACCGATCCGCATCACCTCACGAGGGGGACAAGTGACCACCGCAGAGGAACGATTCGCGAGCTTCCGCGACCTGCACCGGCCGGGCGACCCGCTGCTGCTCCCCAACGCCTGGGACTACGGCTCCGCCGCCGCGCTCGCCGCCCATGGCTTCGCCGCGATCGGGACCACGAGTCTCGGCGTGGCGGCCGTCCACGGCAAACCGGACGCCGCCGGGGCCACCCGGGCGGAGACCGTCGAGCTGGCCGAGCAGATGTGCGGCCTCGGCGTCATGGTGACCGTGGACATCGAGGGCGGCTTCAGCGACGACCCGGCCCAGGTGTCCGACCTGGTCGCGGCGCTGGCGGCGCTCGGCGTGGCCGGGGTCAACCTGGAGGACGGCCGACCCGACGGGACGCTGCGCCCGATCGCGCTGCACCAGCGGATCATCGAGGCCGCGCTGGGCCACGGGGTGTTCGTGAACGCCCGCACCGACACGTACTGGCTCAAGACGGGCGACACGCTGGAGCGGGTGCGCGCCTACGGGCACGCGAACGGGATCTTCGTCCCCGGGCTGAGCGACCCGGGCGAGATCGCCGAGGTGGTCGCCGCCACGTCGCTGCCGCTCAACGTCCTGTACCAGCCCGGTGGGCCGCCGCTGGACCGGCTCGCCGAGGCGGGGGTGGCGCGGGTGAGCACGGGGTCGCTGCTGTACCGGGCTTCCGTGCAGGGGGCGCTGGCCGCGGTGCTGGCGGTGCGGGGGGAGCCGGCCCCGCCCATGCCGTCGTACGCGGAGATCGCCGCGATCCTCCCCCAGCCCTGACGCACGGATCCCGACATTCCGGGTTGGTTCTTCCGGCGGCGACGGCCTCGCCGGCCCGCGCTGGAGGAGGGCGTACCGGGATAATCGAGGCATGCGCTTCGAGATCCTTGGCCCGGCACGCGTTCTGGGCGAGGACGGGGCGCCGATCCCGCTCGGCGGGCCCCGCGTGCGGGCGCTGCTCACGCTCCTGGCCCTCGACGCGGGCCGGGTCGTCGGCGCCGACCGGCTGGTCGACGGCCTGTACGGGGAGCGGCCCCCGGAGGGCGTGGCCAACGCGTTGCAGTCCCAGGTGTCGCGGCTGCGCAGAGTCCTCGGCAGGCAGCGGGTGGAGTTCCATCCGGCGGGATACCTGCTGGCGGCCGATCCGGAGGACGTGGACGCCCGCCGTTTCACGCGGCTCGCCGCCGAGGGCAGGACGGCGCTCGGCGCCGGGGACGCCCGCCGCGCGGCCGGGCTGCTGCACGAGGCTCTCGGACTGTGGCGCGGCGTGCCCCTGGCCGACGTGCCGCACGCCGGGCCCGCCGCGGCGGGGCTGGAGGAGCTGCACCTGGCCGCCGTGGAGGATCGCGTGCAGGCCGACCTGGAGCTGGGGCGCCACCGGGAGCTGGTGGCCGAGCTACGTCAGTTCACCACCGCCCACCCGCTGCGGGAACGGCCCCACGCCCAGCTCATGCGCGCCCTGTACGGCAGCGGCCGGCAGGCCGAGGCGCTGACCGCGTACGAACGGGCCCGGCGGGTGCTGGATGAGGAGCTGGGCATCGCCCCTGGGCCCGAGCTGTCGGCCACCCACCTGGCCGTCCTCCGGGGCGACCCGTCGCTGACGCCGCCACCGGGCGGGGTCATGAACCCCGGGGACGGTGGGCTGAAGCGTCCTGGCGTGGCGCGTACCGGGAAGGCGAGCCGGGGCGACGCCACCAGCGAGGATGCGAGAGCCGACGGCAGCGGTGCCGAAGGACGGGCCGGCGGCAGCGGGGTGGGCGAGCGAACCGAAGAACGCGCCGCGGCCGGGCGACTGCACGCGACCGGACCGGCTCCCGCCGAGGACCGACTGCACGCGACCGGACCGACCCGCGCCGCCGACCCGGTGGACGCGGCCCAGCCGAGTCAGGGCGCCGGCCGACTCGGCGGAGACGTCCCGGGTCACGGGGCCGACCGGCCGGACGGTGGCGGGCGCCTGGGGCGGCGGGGGTTGCGGGCGCAGCTCACCAGCTTCGTGGGGCGGGCCGAGGAGCTGCGGCAGGTCGACGCGTACCTGCGGGAGGCGCGGCTCGTCACCCTCGTCGGGGCGGGCGGAGCGGGCAAGACGCGGCTCGCGCTGGAGGCCGTGGGCCGGGCGGACGGCGACGTCTGCCTCGTGCAGCTCGCCCCGCTGGCGGCTGCCGGGGACGTGTGGTGCTGCTGCCGGAGTCGCGCGACCCGCGTCCGCGCCGGATCGACCCGCTGAGCGTGGTCCTGTCGTCCGCCGGGATCGTGGCCGTCGTCCACGCGGTCAAGCGGGCCGCGCACGACGGCGCCGATCAGCCGGACGCGTGGGTGGCCGGGGCGCTCGGGCTGGCCGGCCTGGCCTGGTTCGCGTGGCGGCAGGGACGGCTCGCGCAGCCGCTGATCGACGTGCGGCTGTTCCGGCGCAGGGCGTTCAGCGCGTCGATCGGCACGAACCTGCTGGCGATCTTCACCATGACGGCCATGTCGCTGATCTTCGCGTGGTACTTCCAGCTCGTGCTGGGCTGGTCGCCGCTCCAGGCCGGGCTCGCGGGGCTGCCGGGTGGCCTGAGCGGCGCGGTGGGCGGGTTCCTGGCGGCCAGGCTCATCGGGCCGCTCGGCAGGAACGGGGTGGTGGCGCTCGGCCTGCTGCTGAACGCGGGGGCGTTCCTGTTCTACGGTTCGCTCGGCCAGGACCCGAGTTATCTCCCCATCATGGTCGCGATGCTGGCGGGCGGCCTGGGGATCGGGCTCGCGTTCACGGTGAACAACGACAACGTCCTGGCCACCGCGCCCAGGGAGCGCGCCGGGGCGGCGGCCGCCGTGTCGGAGACGTCGTTCGAGCTGGGCGGGGCGCTGGGCATCGCCGTGCTGGGCTCGGTGCTCACCGCCGCGTACAGCGAGAACCTGCGGGTGCCGGAGGGGGTGCCCGCCGAGGCGGCGCGGGAGTCGCTGGCGGGAGCGATGCGCCTGGCCGCGGCCCTGCCCCCGGAGCAGGCGACCGCCCTGCTGGGAGCGGCGCGGGCGGCGTTCGTGGAAGGGGTGCGCGTGACGGGGCGGGTCACGGCGGGCCTGCTGGCGGTGGCGGCGGTGCTCGCGCTCGTGGGGCTGCGCGGCGTGCCCAAGGTCATCCCGGACGAGGTCCTGTCGGGCGCCCGCTCCTGACCCGGGCGCCGGGAACGGCCGGGGCGGATCGTGGGCGGGACCGGTGGACGCGCGGCAAGGCCAGGTCACGTGGCATGGCCGAGGACGCCGGGTCAGGGGGTGGCGCCGGCGGGGCAGGGGCGGGCGCGGACGGGCGTCAGGCCGGCCAGGCGGCGGCCGATCATCCGGGCCAGCCCCTCGATGGTCTCGATGCCCTGTCCCTCCCCGGCCTGCTGGTCGGTCTGCACCGACAGGAGCAGGTCGCGGCCGGGCCCGGTGATGCGGCCGTAGCTGGTGACGGCCCAGGTGTTGTGGATGAACGGCCGGGGCGTCCAGCCGTTCTTGAGCGCCACGCGGTCGGGCGGCCGGGCGGCGGCGCTGACGCCCCACGCCTGGTCGGCCTGGACATGGGCCATCAGGCCGAGGACGAGGTCGCGGTCGGCCGGGGTCAGGCCCTTGCCGCCGTTCGCGAGGAGCCTCAGCAGGCGCAGCCGGTCGGCCGGGCTGGTGGTCGTGCCGCCCCAGTACCTGCTCGGCCCCGGCGTGGTCTCGGTCAGGCCGATCCGGCGGTAGAAGGCGCTCATGCCCTCGCCCGCGCCGACCCGCCCCCACAGCGCGTCGGCGGCGGAGTTGTCGCTCTCCTTGATCATGCGGGAGGCGAGATCCTGCTCGCCGGCGTCGAGGGTGGAGCGGCGCAGCATCAACGCGGTCAGGATGTCCACCTTGGCGCCGCTCGCCGTGATCATGTCGTGCTGGTGCTCGCCCTGGCCGAGTCGTACACCTGTCACCAGGTCGTGCGCGGCGAACACCACCCGGCCGGGACGTCCCGCCACGTATCGCCGCAGGTCCGCCTCCAGCGCGGCGCGGGCGGCGGCGCCCGCCGCCGGATCCGGTACGGCGACCTGGCAGCGCGCGGCCTTGACCCGCTCGCCGGCCCGCTCGACGACCGGAGGCAGGCTCGCGACCTGCTGTTCCCCGCAGCCCGCGAACGCCGCCGCCCCGAGCAGCAGCATCGCCGCACTCCCCATCACGCGCACGTGCCAACCCCCCTGACAATCAGCGGGGGTCTAGCCGCACTTCTCCCCTGATGCCTGCTTCGTCACACCTCTCAGGGGCGTGGCGGCTCAGAGGTGGGCGTCGAGGAACGCGACGGTGGCCTCGACGGCCTGCGTGACGTAGGGCTCCTGGTCGTAGAGGTCGATGTGGCGCTTGGCGTCCAGCCACACGAGCCGCTTCGGCTCGTCCATCCGCCGGTACGCCTCCTCGGCCCCCTCCGGCGAGCAGAACCGGTCCACCACCCCGTGGACGATCAGCGCCGGCTTGGGCGACAGGAAGTCGGCGCCCATCATGTTGTCCACGGTGATCAGCTCACGCAGGCTGGCCCGGGTCACCTCGTTGACCCAGTGCGGCGAGGCGCCGCGCTCCGTGCGGTAGTAGGCGTACGGCTCGTCGCCCGGCATGGCGGCCTCGCCCTCCTCCGCGACCGCCGGGAGGTACTCGACGGCGCCGCCAAGGTCCTGCCGCTCCAGCGTCTCGCCCAGGCCCGCCAGCGCCGCCTGGTAGTCCATGCCGGAACGCATCGCGTACGGGTTGTTGTAGGCGCCGGCGATCCCGGCGAAGACCTTGACCCGAGGGTCGAAAGCCGCAAATTTCAGGGCGTATCCGGCACCGAGGCAGATGCCCACGGCCCCGATCCGCTCCCCGTCCACCTCCGGCCGCGACCGCAGCACCGACACCGCGGCCCGCAGGTCGTGCAGCTTGCCCTGCGGGTCCTCGTGCCGGCGCGGCAGGCCGCCCGACTCGCCCCACGTGCGGTGGTCGAAGGCCAGTGTGACGTACCCGAGGCTGGTCAGCCGTTCCGCGTACAGGCCCGCGACCTGGTCGCGCACCCCGGTGAACGGGCCGGTGAGCACCAGCCCCGGACGCGGCCCCTCCGCCTCGGGCACCCTCAGCTCGCCGACCAGCGTGACGTCGTCGGCCTGGAACTCGATTCTCATCCCCCTAGTGTGCGGGCCGCCGTGGATCTCGCGCACGCCCGCGTCCGCCACCCCACAGGGGGCGAAGGGACCCCTGGTGTGCGGGCCGCCGGAGATCTCCCGCACGGCCCGCACGCGTCACCACGCCGGGGTCAGGAGTCGAAGCCCAGCCCCATGCGGTCGAGGGCGCGCAGCCACAGGTTGCGCCGCCCCTCGTGCCGGTCGGCCTGGGCGATCGACCAGCGGGTGAACTGGATCACCCCCGACCGCACCGGCTCCGGCGGGAACGGCATCGGCTTCTCCTTGACCATGCGCAGCTCGGTCCGCTGCGTGCGCTCGCCCGACAGCAGGTCCAGCATCACGTTGGCGCCGAAGCGGGTGGCGCCCACGCCCATGCCGGTGTAGCCGGCCGCGTAGGCGAGCCGGCCGCCGTGCGCCTGCCCGTAGAAGGCGCTGAACCGGCTGCACGTGTCGATCACGCCGCCCCAGCGGTGCGTGAAGCGCACCCCGTCGAGCTGCGGGAACGTGGTGAAGAAGTGCCGCGCCAGCGTGGCGAACGTCTCGTCGCGCTGGTCGTACTCCGGCTTGACCAGGCCCCCGTTGTAGTAGACGGCGTCGTAGCCGCCCCAGAGGATCCGGTTGTCCGCGGTGAGCCGGTAGTAGTGGAACCGGTTGCCCGAGTCGCCGACGCCCTGCCGGTTGCCCCAGCCGATGGCGCCGAGCTGGGACGGGGTCAGCGGTTCGGTCATCAGCGCGTAGTCGTAGACCGGCACGACGAAGTGCTTGAGCCGCCGCAGCAGCGGCGGGAACACCCCTGTGCCCAGCGCCACCCGCCGCCCGGTGACGACCCCGTGCGGGGTGCGCAGGCTGAGCTTGACGCCGTCGTCGTGCAGCGAGCGCACCGGGCTGCGCTCGTACACGCGCACGCCGAGCCGCAGGCACGCCTCGCGCAGCCCCCACGCCAGCCGGGCGGGGTCGAGCATGGCGCAGCCCTTGCGGTCCCACAGGCCGCCCAGGTAGGTGGGCGAGTCGAGCTCGGCCCGCACCTGGTCGCGGTCCATGGGCACGTAGTCGAGGCCGAGGTCGCCGATGATGTCGAGGTGCTCGTTCAGGCCCTCCAGCTGCCAGGGCTCGGTGGCGACGTTCAGCTCGCCGGTGCGCTCGAAGGCGCAGTCGATGCCGTAACGCGCCAGGGTCTCCTCGATCTCGTCGAGGTTCTCCACACCCATCCGTTCGAGCCGGCCGATCTCCTCCGGCCAGCGCTCCAGCCCGTTGGGCAGGCCGTGGGTGAGGGTCGCCATGCAGAACCCGCCGTTGCGGCCCGAGGCCGCCCAGCCGATCCGGCGCCCCTCCAGCAGGACGACGTCCTGCCCGGGGTCGCGTTCCTTGGCCATCAGGGCGGTCCACAGCCCCGAGAAGCCTCCGCCGACGACGACCAGGTCGGCGCTCGTGTGTCCGAAGAGCCGCGGTCGCGGCTCAGGTCTGGCCGGGGTGTCCAGCCAGTACGGCTTGCGCTCCGCGTCAGCAAGCGCCTTCAGCGGATCCACAAATCCCACTTCCCTACGAAAGTCAGTGTTCTATGAAAATTGCGGGATCTGAAAAGGGGTGATCACGCACGGGTTCCCCCCGCCGGTATCCGATCTCGCCTCCCTGTTCTTTGCCGTGGCCCGGACGTCGCCGGGTATGCCGAACCCCCCGCGGGGCCGCGGGGGGAAGCCTGGTGGAGGAGCGCTAGGTGCTGCGCGAGCTCCGGCGCGCCGCGACCGCGTTGGCGATCGCGATGAGCACGCCGATCCCGAAGATCAACGTGCCCATGACGTTCACCTGGGGCGGGATGCCCGTCTTGACGGAGCCGATGATCCACAGCGGGAAGGTGATGGTGGAGCCGTTGACGAAGCTGGTCACGACGTAGTCGTCGATCGACAGCGCGAAGGCCAGCATGGCGCCCGCGAGCACGCCTGGCATCACGGCCGGCAGCGTGACCTGACGGAACGTGCCCCAGCCGGTGGCGCCGAGGTCCCTGGCCGCCTCCTCCAGCGACGGGTCGAGGGTGATGACCCGGGCCCGCACGGTGACGGTGACGAAGGACAGCGAGAACAGCACGTGCGCGATGATGATCGTGACGGCGTCGCGCGGCAGGTTGGCGGAGACGAACAGCGACAGCAGCGACGCGCCCATGACCAGTTCGGGCGTGGAGATCGCGGCGAAGACGAGGAAGTTCGTCACCCCGCGCCCGCGGAAGCGGTGACGGCCGAGCGCGAGGCCCAGCATGGTGCCGATGACGACGGTGACGATCGTGCTGGCCACGGCGACGGTGAGCGAGTTCTTCAGCGCCGTGGTGAGGTCGGAGATGTCGAACAGCTCCTGGTACCAGCGCAGCGTGAAGCCCTGCCAGCTCGTGTTCGACTTGCTCTTCTTGTCGTTGAACCCGAACAGGATCATCACGGCGATCGGCGACGACAGCCACACGATGATCAGCCAGGTGTAGGCGTGCAGCAGGCGGTCGCCGATCCGCCCGCGCGGACGGCGGGTGAGAGTCGTGATGGCGCTCATCGGGCCGCCGCCTCCAGGACGTTCTCGGTGCCGAGCGCGCGGGCGTAGATGAAGATCCCGACGAGCAGCACGGCCATGAGCGTGAACGACAGCGCCGAGGCCGTCGGGTAGTTCAGGTTCACGAGGTACTCGGTCTGGATGATGTTGCCGATCATGGTGTTGCCGGTGCCGCCCAGCACCTGGGCGTTGACCGGGTCGGCCGTGGCGGGCACGAAGGTCATGAGCACCCCGGCGAACACCCCCGGCAGCGACAGCGGCAGCACGACCCGCCGGAAGGCCGCCATCCGGGAGGCGTACAGGTCGTAGGCCGCCTCGACGACCCGCGGGTCCACCCGCTCCAGCGCCACGTAGATCGGCAGGATCATGAACGGCAGGAAGTTGTAGGTCAGCCCGCCGACCACGGCGACCGTGGTGGCCAGCACGTGGAAGTCGGCCGGCAGCAGCCCCCAGCCCTTCAGCGTGCCGAACACGACGCCGTCGTCGGCCAGCAGGAACCCCCACGAGATGGTCCGCAGCACGAACGACACGAAGAACGGCAGCAGCAGCAGGAACAGGTAGACCGACTTGCGGCTGCCCCCCTTGAAGGCGATCCAGTACGCCACCGGGTAGCCGATGACGAGCATCGCCACCGTGGCCAGCCCGCCGTACCAGAGGGACCGCACGAGCTGGGTGCTGTACCTGCCCAGCGCGTCGGTGTAGTTGGAGAAGCTGAACGTCATCGCGAAGCCGTCGATGGCGTTGCCGGTCTGCAGCGACACCGAGGCCATCGCGGCCATCGGCACCACGAGGAAGACCGCCAGCCACATCCAGCTCGGCAGCGCGAGCAGGTAGGGAGTCAGCCGCTTCATCGTCTACGCCTGGGTGATCGACTGGAAGATCGGGTTGAAGACCTGCTCCTGCTGCGTGGTGAGCGAGGTGTAGCTGTGCAGCTTGGCGTAGTCCGCCTCCGACGGGAACATCAGCGGGCTGTCCACCATCTGCTCCAGCGCCTCCTTGTCCTCGCCGGTGGCCTTGGCGGCCTTCTCCTTGAGGAGGTCCTGCACGGCGGGCACCGGGGTGACGTACTGGATGAACTCGTCCAGCTCCGCGGCGATCGCCGGCTGGTAGAGGAAGTCCATGAGCATGAGCGCGTCGACGGGGTTGGCGGCGCCCTTGGGGATGAGCATGTTGTCGGTCCAGATCGTGCCGCCCTCCTCGGGCACCACGAACTTGACGGGCTCGCCGGCGAGCTGGCGCTGGAACACGTCGCCGGACCAGGCCATGGTCAGCCAGACGTCGCCCTTGGACACGGCGTCGATGTACGACTGGTCGTAGTACTTGCGCACGATCCCGGCGTCGCGCTGCGCCTTGAGCTTCTCCCCGGCCTTCTTCCAGTCGGCCTCGGTCGACTTCTCCGGGTTGACGCCGAGGGCGATCATGCCGAAGTTGGCGATCTCCTGGGCGTCGCTCATCATCCCGACGCGGCCCTTGTACTTGGGGTCGAACAGCGCCTCGATGCTGGTGATGTCGTCCTTGACGTACTTGGTGTTGTACGCGATCCCGGTCACGCCCGAGGTGTACGGGATGGTGTAGGTGTTGCCCGGGTCGTAGGCGCGGTTCTTGTACGCGGCGCCGGCGTTGGCCGCGAAGTTCGGCAGCTTGGAGTGGTCGAGGGCGACGCAGTAGCCGAGCTGGATCATGTGCTGGAGCTGCACGCCGTTGGTCATGACCACGATGTCGTAGCCGAGCGACTGCCCGGCCCGCAGCACCGGGTCGGCCTTGCCGAAGAACTCCGCGTTCTCTTGGATGACCTCCTTGTACTGGTAGGAGATCCCGGTCTCGCTCTGGAACTTCTTCAGCGGCGCCTGGTCCTCGGGCATGTACTCCGGCCAGTTGGCGAACACCACGCGGCCGTGCTTGGTCTGCTTGGACCAGTAGTCCTTGACCGCGTCGGCCTTCGGCGGCGCCGCCTTCTGCCCCTGCACGCCGCAGGCGGCCAGGGCCAGGCCGGCGGCGGACAGGCCGGCGATGCGGAAGGCCTCGCGACGGGTACGGGGCTGGGTCATGCCCCGCAGGAAGGCGGGGTCGTGCAGGTTGCTCATGGGGTGGTTCGACTTCCTATCGCGTAAGAGTGCTGCGCCGGCCACGACAGCCAGACCGGGTCCCCCCGCTCCGCCGTGGTCGTCGCGTCGTGCGCGTTCTGCTGGAACACCGTGACCTCGGTCCCGTCCCCGAGGCGTACGGCGTAGCTGTTGTAGGTGCCGAGGTAGACGACCTCGCTGACGGTTCCCGGCACCACGCTCACCTCGCCGTCCGGCTTGTCCAGGGAGATCGTGATCTTCTCCGGCCGGACGGTCACGGTGACCTCGCCGTCCCGCTCGGGGACGAGGACGCGGCCCCCGCCGATCTCCAGCACCCCGCCGGCGGCGACGCCGGTGAGCAGGTTGGAGGTGCCGATGAAACCGGCGACGAACGCGCTCGCCGGTTTCTCGTAGATCTCCCTGGGCCCGCCGAGCTGCTCGACCAGGCCGTCGTTCATGACGGCGATCCTGTCGCTCATGGTGAGCGCCTCGCTCTGGTCGTGGGTCACGTACACGAACGTGATGCCGACCTCGCGCTGGATGCGCTTGAGCTCGATCTGCATGGCCTGGCGCAGCTTGAGGTCGAGCGCGCCGAGCGGCTCGTCCAGCAGCAGCGCCCGGGGCCGGTTGACCAGGGCTCGGGCCAGCGCGACCCGCTGCTGCTGGCCGCCCGACATCTCGCGCGGCCGGCGCTTCTCCCGGCCGGCCAGGTCGACGATCTCCAGCATCTCGCCGACCCGCCGCCGGATCTCCTCCTGCGGGGTGCGGCGCTGCTTGAGGCCGAACGCCACGTTGTCCCACACGTTCATGTGCGGGAACAGTGCGTACGACTGGAAGACCATGTTGACGTCGCGCTTGTTCGGCGGGACGTTCGTGACGTCGGCCCCGTGCAGTCTGACCATGCCCCGCGACGGCTCCTCGAAACCGGCGATCATGCGCATGGTCGTGGTCTTGCCGCAGCCGGACGGGCCGAGCAGGGAGAAGAACTCCCCTTCGGCGATGTCGAGCGTGACACCCTTCACCGCCTGGACGACCTCGCCGTGCGAGAGGTACTCCTTGACGACGCCGTCGAGTTCGATCGCGTTCAGCTCGGTCCTGTTCAGCTCGGCCATGTCCAGGATCTGTCCTTGCGTGCTATTCGCCGATGTAGTGCATGACGTGCTTGACCCTCGTGTAGTCGTGCAGACCGAACACCGAGAGGTCCTTGCCGTAGCCGGAGTGCTTGAAGCCGCCGTGCGGCATCTCCGACACGAACGGGATGTGGGTGTTGACCCACACCACGCCGAAGTCGAGCCGGTTGGACATGCGCATGGCACGGCCGTGGTCAGAGGTCCACACCGAGCCGCTCAGGCCGTACCTGACGTCGTTGGCCTTGGCCAGCGCGTCCGCCTCGTCGGTGAACGTCTGGACGGTGATGACGGGGCCGAAGACCTCGTTCTGCACCATCTCGTCGTCCTGCCGGAGGCCGTCGACGATCGTGGGGGCGAAGAACCAGCCCTTGTCGCCGACGCGGTGACCGCCGGTGAGCACCTTGGCGTGCGCCGGGACGCGCTCGATGAAGCCCTGCACCCGGGTCAGCTGGTTCTCGTTGTTGAGCGGGCCGTACAGGGCGTCCTCGTTGGACAGGTCGCCCGTGACGGTGCCGGCGGCGGCCTCGGTGAGGGCGGCCACGAACTCGTCGTGGACGCTCTCCTGCACCAGCACGCGGCAGGCGGCGGTGCAGTCCTGGCCGGCGTTGTAGAGGCCGGCGGTCGCGATGTCCGCGGCGGCCTTGGCCAGGTCCTTGACGTCCTCGAAGACCACGACGGGCGCCTTGCCGCCGAGCTCCAGGTGGACGCGCTTGAGGTCGTCGGCGGCGCTCCTGGCCACCGACATGCCGGCGCCGACGGAGCCGGTGATGGCGACCATCGAGGCGGTCGGGTGGCCGACGACCAGCGCGCCGGTCTCCCGGTCGCCGGTGACGACGTTGAAGACGCCGGCGGGCAGCACCTCGCCGAGGATCTCGGCGAGCTTGAGCGTGGAGGCCGGGGTGGTGTCGGACGGCTTGAGGACGATCGTGTTGCCCGCGGCCAGCGCCGGGGCGATCTTCCAGACGGCCATCATCATCGGGTAGTTCCAGGGCGTGACCTGGCCGATGACGCCGACGGGCTCGTGCCGGATGACGCTGGTGTGGTCGGCGAGGAACTCGCCGGCGGTCGGCCCTTCCAGCGTGCGGGCGGCGCCCGCGAAGAACCGGAAGTGGTCCGCGGCGACCGGCGTCTCGTCCTCGGCCATGCGGGCGCGGGGCTTGCCGGTGTTGCGGCACTCGGCCTCGTTGATCTCGTCGGCCCGCGCGTCGATCGCGTCGGCGACCTTGAGCAGCAGGTTGGCCCGCTCGCCCGGGGTGGTCCGGCCCCATGACTCGAAAGCGGCAGCCGCGGCGGCGTAGGCAGCGTCGACGTCCTCGGCACCGGAGATCGGGGCCTGAAGGTAGGCCTCGCCGGTGCACGGGTCGATGATGTCGGAGAATCGGCCGCTCTTGGCGTCCACGAACTCACCGTTGATGAAGTTCTGCAGACGGGTGGTCAAGGTGATGACCTCCTGGTGAGGTGGCTGAGATGCCGCGACTCTTACAGAGCGTGTGCATCTGGACAAGGGATTTCGTGGCGAAGATACCAAATTGCTACGAATTCGCTTGACAGGGCGTCGGAAACTGACAACATGTCGCACCAGGACGGCAATGGAACGGGAACGCGCCCGTAACGCGCGCCGCTAGGAGGACCGCTCGCGATGACGACCCCGCCACGCGCCCGCCGCGGCAGTGACACGGCGCCCGGACAGTTCACTCTCGACGACCTGTCCAAGCGGATCATCGAGCAGCTCCAGACCGACGGGCGCATGCCGTACGCGGCGATCGGCAAGGCCGTCGGCCTGTCGGAGGCGGCCGTCCGCCAGCGGGTGCAGCGCCTGCAGGACGCCGGTGTCATGCAGATCGTCGCGGTGACCGACCCGCTGACGCTGGGCTTCCCGCGCCAGGCGATGATCGGCGTGAACATCGAGGGCGACCTGGAGTCGGTCGCGGACGAGCTGGCGGCCATCGACGAGATCGACTACGTCGTGCTCACCGCGGGCTCCTTCGACGTGATCGTCGAGGTCGTCTGCGAGGGCGACGGCCATCTTTTGGACATACTTAGCAAAATCCGCGCAATTCCGGCGGTGCGCGCCACGGAGTCGTTCGTCTATCTGAAACTCCGGAAGCAGACGTATTCCTGGGGCACCCGCTGACCTTTCGTCACTGCGGTCCCAGGCGTGCCACCGCTCTCACCGGGGCACCGTCGGCGCCGGGGAGCCGCAGCGGCAGCAGCCACGCCTCCACCGAGCGGCCCGCCGCCTGAGCCGCGAGCACGCGGCCTAGGCCGGTGAGGTTCTCGGCGATGACGGCGTGCGCCCCGCACAGCACCCGGTGCGCCGGGAAGTCCACCGCGGGCGTCGGGTCCACGCTGAGCGCGTCGATCCCGACCGTGCGCACGCCCCTGTCCACCAGCAGCCGCGCCGCCTCCTCCGTCAGGTACGGGTGCGCCGCGTACGCCTCGGTCCCCCAGTGCGCCGACCACCCCGTGGCCACCAGCACGATCGGCGGGACCCCGCCGGCCGGGACCGCCTCGAACGCCTCCGGCCCGATCGCCGCCCGCGGCCCCCGGTCCCGGACGTCCACCACGACGGCGGGCCCGGCGAAGCGCTCCAGCGGCAACTCGTCCAGCGCGGGCAGCGCGTCGTCGATGTGGAAGGGCGCGTCCACGTGGGTGCCCGACTGGGAGCCCAGGTGCAGCGCCAGCACGTTCACGCCGTCCCGCGCGGCCGTGAGGGCCGGGCCGACCGTCACCTCGGGGTCGCCGGGGTAGACCGGCATCCCGGTGACGATCGGCACCGACAGGTCCACGAGTTCAGCGGTCATGGCGCCATCGTCACACGGGCTGCTCGGCCGTCGCGCCCACGATCGGTGCGACCGGCGTGTCCACGGCCCGCACCAGGCGCGGCCCCTCCGGGCCGTACACCTCGCGCGGCTCGGGGAAGAGCGCGAGCAGCGCCAGGTAGAGCACGGCCGCCACGGCCAGGCCGAGCGGCAGCGAGACGTCCACCCCGCCGGCCAGGTCGCCGAGCGGGCCGACGAACTGGCCCGGCAGGTTGACGAACAGCAGCGCCAGGGCCGCCGCGGCCAGCCAGGCCGTCATGCCGCGCCAGTTCCAGCCGTGGGTGAACCAGTACCGGCCGCCGCGCTGGCGCCGGTTGAACACCTGGAGGGCGTCCGGGTCGTACCAGCCGCGCCGGGTCACGTACCCGAGCGTCATGATCACCATCCACGGCGCGGTGCAGGTGATGATGAGCGTGGCGAACGTCGAGATGCTCTGCGTGAGGTTGGCGGCGAAGCGGCCGAGGAAGATGAACGCGATCGACAGCGTGCCGATGAACACCGTCGCCTGGACCCGGGAGAAGCGCGGGAAGACGCTGGAGAAGTCCAGGCCCGTCCCGTACAGGGAGGTCGTGCCCGTGGACATGCCGCCGATCAGGGCGAGCAGGCACACCGGCACGAAGTACCAGGTCGGCGCGATGGCCAGCAGGCCGCCCACGTAGTTCGGCGCGGCCGGGTCCACGTACTGCGCCGCCTTGGCCGCGATGATCGAGGCGGTGGTCAGGCCGAACAGGAACGGAAGGATCGTGGCCACCTGCGACAGGAACGCCGCCGCCATCACCCGCGAACGCGGCGTCGAGGCCGGGATGTAGCGCGACCAGTCGCCGAGGAACGCCCCGAACGACACCGGGTTCGACAGCACGATCAGGGCGGCGCCGATGAACGACGGCCAGAACAGCGGGTCGCCGGCCGCGAGCGTGCCCGGGTAGGACGGGTCGAAGTCGCCCGCGAAGGCGATCACGCCGAGGACGAACAGCAGCGACGCCGCCGCGACCGCGACCTTGTTGACGAACAGCATGAACCGGAACCCGTACACGCACACGATGAGCACCAGCACGGCGAACAGCGCGTACGCCACGCCGTAGCTGAGGTCGGTGTCCGGCAGGCCGGCCAGGCGGTGCGCGCCGCCGACGAGCGCGTCGCCCGACGACCACACGGAGATGGAGAAGAACGCCACCGCGGTCAGCAGCGACAGGAACGAGCCGACGACCCGCCCGTGCACGCCCAGGTGGGCGGAGGAGGAGACGGCGTTGTTGGTGCCGTTGAGCGGCCCGAACAGGGACAGCGGCGCCAGGATCAGCGCGCCCACCAGCAGGCCGAGCACGGTGGCGGCCAGCCCCTGCCAGAACGACAGGCCGAACAGGATGGGGAACGCGCCGAGGACGCAGGTGGCGAACGTGTTCGCGCCGCCGAAGGCCACCCGGAACAGGTCGAGGGGGCGGGCGGTGCGGTCGGCGTCGGGGATGCGCTCGACGCCGTGGGTCTCGATCTCGGTGATGGGGGCGCTGCTGCTCATTCCTTCTCCTGCAGGGCGAGGAGGCTGACGAGGTCGTAGGCGACATGGGAGGCGGCGACGGAGGTGATCTCGGCGTGGTCGTAGGCGGGGGCGACCTCCACGACGTCCGCGCCGACCAGCCGGCAGCCCGCGAGGCCGCGCAGGATCTCCAGCAGCTCGCGGCTGGTGAGCCCGCCCGCCTCCGGGGTGCCCGTGCCGGGGGCGTGCGCGGGGTCGAGCACGTCGATGTCCACCGACACGTACAGGGGGCGGTCGCCGATGCGCTGCCGAAGGGCGTCGATCACCTCGTCGACGCCCCGGCGCAGCACGTCGGCGGCGGTCACCACGCCGAACCCGAGCCGGCGGTCCTCCTCCAGGTCCCGGGGACCGTACAGCGGGCCGCGGATGCCCACGTGGCTGAGCGCCTCGGTGTCGAGGACGCCCTCCTCGACGGCCCGCCTGAAGGGGGTGCCGTGCGTGTACTCGGCGCCGAAGTAGGTGTCCCACGTGTCGAGGTGGGCGTCGAAGTGCAGCAACGCCACCGGCCCGTGCCGGCGGGCCACCGCGCGCAGCAGCGGCAGGGCGATCGTGTGGTCGCCGCCGATCGTCACCAGCCGCGCCTCGATGCCGCTCGCGGCGGCCTCGATGCTCTCGATCGCCTCGCCGATGTCGAACGGGTTGGCGGCGATGTCACCGGCGTCGGCGACCTGGACGCGCTCGAACGGCGACACGTCCAGCCCCGGGTGGTAGGGCCGGAGCAGCCGCGACGCCTCCCGGACGGCCGACGGGCCGAACCGCGCCCCGGGCCGGTAGGACACGCCGCTGTCGAACGGCACGCCCACCACCGCGACGTCGGCCGTGCCGACCTCGTCGAGGCGGGGCAGGCGGGCGAACGTGGCGGGCCCGGCGAAGCGCGGGACCCGGCTGGAGTCGACGGGGCCGATGGGGGCTCTGCTCATTCCCGCAGTCTTCGGCAAGGCGTTGACCTGCGGCAATTGGTCTCCTGACGAAGTACTACGGTGTGTGTTGTGGCGGACCACAAGGTGACGGTGGAGGACCTGCTGCGCATGCCCGCCCTCCAGCTCCGGCTGCTGGCGGGCGAGGCCGGGCTCGGCCGGTCGGTGTCGTGGGCACACGTCAGCGAGCTGGAGGACCCGACGCCGTGGCTGCTCGGCGCCGAGGTGATCATGACGACGGGCATCGGTGTGCCGCGCCCGGCCGCCGCGCAGCGCGCCTACCTGGAACGGCTGGACGACGCCGGCGTGTCGGCCCTGGCGCTGTCGGCCCAGCTCCACGTGCCGCCGCTGCACCGGTCGCTGTTCGACGCGGCCGAGGAGCGGGGCATGCCGATCCTGGAGGTGCCGCTGGCCGTGCCGTTCATCGCCATCGCGCAGGAGGTGGCCGCGGCCGTGCAGGAGGACGCCCGGCACCGGCTCGGCGCGCAGCTCCAGGTGTTCGGGGCGCTGCGGTGGCTGGCCTCGGAGGACCTCGACACGCCCACGCTGTTCCGGCGGCTGGAGCGGCTGTCGGGCTACGACGTGTACCTGTGCACCCCGCAGGGACGGCCGCTGCTGCCCGGCGTGCCGGCGCCCCCGGCCGGGGTGCTGCCGTCGCAGCCGGACGCGCCGCCCACGATCCCGGGCGGCTTCGTGCTGCCGGTGCCCGCGCCGGGCGGCCCGGCGGGGTTCCTCGTGGCCTTCGAGCGGGAGGGCGCCCGGCCGGCGGGCCTGGCCGTCGTCCAGCACGTCGCCACCGTGGCCGCCCTCCAGGTCGCCATGGCCCGCCACGAGCGCGAGACGTTCCGCCGCGAGGGCGCCGAGACGCTGGCCGAGCTGCTCCAGGACGTCCTCGACCCGCCCGCGGCGCGCCGCCGCCTGGCCCGCCTCGGGATGCCGCTGGAGGAGGACGCGGTGCTGCTGGTGGTGCGCGGCGCCCCGGACGACGCGCTGCGGCGGGCCCTGGACGACCACGC
>NZ_JBFAIA010000080.1:0-35267 GCF_040654455.1 Nonomuraea sp. NPDC050691 | reverse complement strand
GATGATCGACCCCGCCCGCAGCCACCCGGATTCCGCTCGCGCCTCGGTCAGCTGGCGGCACTGCTCGGCGAACCTGGGTGCGCTCTTGCGTCCCGGCCGCCAGTGCGCGTGCTGCTCACACGCCAGATTCCACACGTACCGGGCGTGCCCGCAATGCTCGGCCAGCGCCTGCTCCTGGGCAGGCGTCGGCGTCAGGCGGTAGCGGGACATGCCGATCAACCTACCGACCGTCACCGACAAAACCAGGAGATCAGAGTGTCCGACCGTTCCGGCTTTCCTGCCCGCCCTGAAGGACGGGGCCTCCAGCCTGTAGGCATTCGGTGACCTGGTCCCCCGACGGCCGCTTCTTCGTCACGGCCGGCGACCACACGAGGCTGTGGAACGGCACCACCGGCGGCATGACCGGCCAGCTTCCCAGGAGGGTACTGACCACAGCGGTGGCGTTCGCTCCTTCGGGCGTCCTGGTGACGGGGAATGACACCGGCGCGGTGCTCCTCTGGGACCCGGTGACGGGCAAGACTGTCGCCGAGAACTGGGCGGAACATGACGAGCCTGTCCTCACCGTCACGGTCGCGCCCGACAACCGCGCCCTGGTGACGGCGAGCACCTAAGACACCATCCATGTCCGGCGCCTGCTGACCGGCCGCTCGCCCTTCGGTGACCGCGTCCCGGCCCGGCCCCATGAGGCCTCACGCCTCGGACCGCACGGTCTCACCGACGCCGGCTTCCCCCCGGACCCGCGGGCGGCGGGCAAGGACGGTGTGGACGGTGCGGGCGACGATGACCGCGGTGGCGGCCAGCGCGGCGGTGGCGGCCCAGATGTAGAGCGCGAGCCAGACGTACGTGATCATGTCCAGCGTGCCGGCCCTGTTCATCAGCAGGGCGATCAGGTCGCCGAGGCCGGCGAAGAAGGCGATCGGCAGCACGTAGGGGATCATGCGTACGATCAGGCGCCACACAGGGCGGCCCGCGCGGCGGCCGGCCCAGCGGCGGGCGCGCCAGACCCCGAGGACCCCCAGTGCGAGGTTGAGCAGGGACAGGCCGGCGAGCCACGGATCCGCGGACATGGTGAAGGGCGCGGCTCCGGCGCCGGGACGGCCTTCCATGATGTCGATCAGGCCCTCGGTCATGATGAGCGCGTCGTCGCCGGAGATCATTCCGGTGTTGGCGACGACGGCGATGCCGTACCGGCTCTGCGGCAGCAGGGTCTGGGCGGAGTTGTGGGTGAGCAGCCAGCCGGTGTGCTGGAGCTCGGGCGCCCCGCCGGGGGTCTTCCCGGTCTGCCATCCCATGCCGTACGTGCTGCCGCCCACGCCGGACGGGGTCTGGGCGGCCTTCACGGTTCGCTCGGGAACGGCATGGCTGGAGCCGTTCTGCGCGATGAGCCATTTCGCCAGGTCACCGGCGGTGCTCACGACGCCGGCGCCGCCGTTGACGAACCACTTCGGCTGCGCGCGCTTCATGACCTGGCCGTAGGCGCGGATGTAGCCCGCGCCTCCGCCGGGGAGCTCTCGGGTGGTGTTCACGGTCCTGGTGGACGTCATGCCGAGCGGGCGGAACACGGAGGCGGCCATGTAGTCGCCGAACGGCACCCCGGCCACCACCTCGACCAGCCGGGCCGCGACGGCGTAGTTGGGGTTGTGGTAGGCCATCTTGGTGCCGGGATCGGTAGCCAGAGGAGCGGTCCGCAGCATCGCGACGGCGTCCTTGAGGGTGTCCGGCGCGGGGAGGGTCAGCTCGGGAAAGGTCCGGTCGCTCATGCCCGAGGTCTGCTGTAGCAGCTGCCGCACCGTGATCTTCCCCGCGCGGGGGTCGGCCATGGCGAACTCCGGCAGGTAGCCGCGAACGGGCGCGTCCAGGCTGATCCTGCGCTGGTCGGCGAGGCGCAGCACCCCCAAGGCCGTGAACGACTTGGAGAGCGAGGCGAGCGGCATCGGCGTGTCCTTGGTGACCGCCTCACCGGTGGCCGTGTGGCCATAACCCGCGACATGGACGACCTTGTCGCCTTCGGTGACCACGACCAGGGCACCGGGCAGGCCGGTCCGCGCGACGTAGTCACGCACGTAGGCGTCGACCGTGGCCGCGCTCAGCGCGCCGGTCCCCTGGGACGTCGCCGTGGCACTCGCGGCAGCCGTCCCCCCGGCCGCCAGCACCACACCGGTCAGAACGGCGGCCGCCACGCGCTTTCTCGTCTTCATCACTGTTTCCTCATGCTCTTCGTGCGTCGGGATACGAACGCTAGGAGCGAGCGAGGTGGCCGCACAGCGGACGATCGGCAGGGCGCCACCCCGACTTTCGTCAGGTAGCAGCGCTGTGGTGCCGGCCTGCACGGATACGGCGTGATCGAAGCAGTGCGAGAGCTGTCCGAGAACAGAGCCTTCAGTCTGGCATGGGAGCGTGATGGATCCCTACGAGCGTCGGTGCCGTCTCCTGGTGCGCGCCCGCCCTCCGCGCTTCCGCGACTCCCGCGGCCGAGAGTTCCTGTCCACCCTCCTCGACATGCAGGAGCCCGGACAGACTCCGAGCTGCGACCGCCACGCTCGGTGTCGGCGCGGGGGTGACGCCACACGCACCCGTGCCTGGCCTGCTCTGACATCGAGGCTCTAGGACTTGGCCTGGTCCACGCCGAGAGCAAGGTTCACGTTCTCGGTGACCCGCTGTAGCGCCCGGTGGACCTCGGGTAGGTGTCCCAGCGCTTCCAGCAGTGCCGCGCGGTCTGGTGCCAGCCGTCCGGCGGGAGCGGCGGCGGGATCGGCAGTGGGGTCGGTGGCCTCGGCCAAGGTGCGGGCCGCTCGCACCAGATCGACGATCATCTCCTGTAGCCCGACGGTGGGCGGGGTGATGGCGGGTGGCGTAGCAGCGGGCTGGCCGGGCATCGGCTGGTGCTTGATTTCCGAGATGTGACGGAATACGACTAGGAAGTCCGTCGCATCGTCATCTTCGCGATCTTGCCCCGTGGCCTGGGCGGTCCGGGGAACCGTAACCACGACTTGCCACTGATCTGGGCGGATTTGCGTCATGACCTCGCCCGGCACCCACGGCCAGTCGGTGCGGTCGGCGGTCCGATGCCCTGCCGTGAGCGGGTAACGCACCTCCACCCGGGTTCCCAAGGGGAATCTGCCGTCGTCGGGGTAGTAGTTCATCATCGATCCTGTCCGATTCAGCGGCCGTGAGACACAGCCGTTTCTCAAAGCGTCAAAAGGATCTCATCAGACTTGCCGGACGCCTTTCTTGTCGCGGAGATATCTCACGTGTGAGCCGCCCCTGACCGCGCCATTCACTACCGCCGGACGCCGGCCCTCCCGCAACGCTGCGTGGACGTGCTCCGAGAACATCGGGAGTGCCAAGCCCGGGAGTGCGGGGCGCCGGGAGACGCTGCCAGGACACGGTCTCGTGTTCACGTCGAGCGTCGGCACGTGCCTGGACGCGCACGACGTGCGGCGAGCCTTCCGGAAGATCCTCCAAGATACCGACCTGGACCTGAAGGACTGGACGCACCGGGAGCTACGGAACTGGTCTACCGGAAGCAGATCAGCCCGTCATCCGGAGCGGAGCGACGGTCATGGATCGCATCTTCGGCGCATGATCCGGGGGCCATGGTCACGCGGCCAGTCACGCAAAAAGCCCCCTGTAATCATCACAGGGGGCTTCTGAGCTGGAGCCGCCTTGGGGATTCGAACCCCAGACCCCTTCATTACGAGTGAAGTGCTCTGGCCGACTGAGCTAAGGCGGCGTGCCGTGCAGCGTGACAGAGTCTACAGGAGCCCAAGGGGTATTCGCTCCAGACCGCCCGCCGATCTCCGCCCGCTACGGGCATGTGGTGCCGTCTTCCGGAGGTTCGCCGGTGATGAGGTAGCGGTCCACGGCCGTGTCCACGCAGGTGTCGCCGCTGTTGTAGGCCGTGTGCCCGTCCCCCTCGTACGTGAGCAGCACTCCCGACTCCAGTTCGCCGGCGAGGGAGCGGGCCCAGGCGTAAGGGGTGGCCGGGTCGCGTCTCGTGCCGACGACCAGGATCGGCGGTGCGCCTTTCGCCGTGAGCGGGTGGTTCTGGAAGGTGGGGCGGGTCGGCCAGTAGGCGCAGGGCAGGGAGCTCCAGGCGATGTACGGGCCGAAGCGGGGCGCCGTGCGGGACAGGTCCGCGGCGGCCCGCTCGTACGAGCGCACGTCCTTCGGGTACGCGCCGTCGACGCAGTTGATGGCCATGTTGGCCTCGGTCTGGTTGGAGTAGCCGTCGGCTCCGCGGCCCATGAGCAGGTCGGCGTTCTGCAGCAGCATCGTCCCGTCGCCCCGCAACGCCTCCGTGAGGGTCTCGGTGAGCATGGGCCAGCTGCCGCGGTCGTAGAGCGGCGTCAGCGCGCCGAGCAGGGCCAGCGCCTCGGTGACCTCACGGTCCCCTCCGTCTCCTCCGGCTCCGGCTGGGAGCGGGTGACGGTCCGCGCGGCGGAGCAGCGCCGTGAGCTCGTCCATGGCGCCGCCGGCGTCGCGGCTGCGGAACGGGCAGTCGCCGCGGGCCAGGCAGTCGTCCACGTACGCCCGGAACGCCACCTCGAAGCCGTCCGCCTGCTCCGTGTTGAACCGGAACCTCGACAGGGCCGGGTCCACCGCCCCGTCGAGGACGAGTGCCCGCACACGCCCCGGGAACAGATCTGCGTACATCGCCCCCAGGAACGTGCCGTAGGACTTGCCGAGGTAGGTCAGCTTCCGGTCACCCAGCGCCTCGCGCAGCGCGTCCATGTCGCGGGCCGCGTCCACCGTGCCCACGTGCTGGAGCAGCTTGCCCGCGTGCGCCGCGCAGCCCTGCGCGAACTCCCGTGACCCGCGCTCCAGCGCCGCTCGCTCCGTCGCGTCGTCCGGGGTGGCGTCCAGCGCCAGGAACGCGTCGAGGCGATGGTCGTCCAGGCATTCGACCGGCGCGGACGCCCCCACGCCGCGCGGGTCGAACCCCACGATGTCGAACCGGGCCCGTACGCCCGGGCTCACCACCGACTGCGCCGCCCGCGCGTACTCCACGCCGGAGCCGCCCGGTCCGCCGGGGTTGAGGAGGAGTGACCCGATACGGTCACCGGTGGCGGGCAGCCGGATGACGCTGATCCGGATTCGCTCGCCGTCCGGAACGTCGTGGTCGAGCGGCACGGCGAGCTTCGCGCACTGGAACCCGTCCCCGCAGTCCGACCAGGCGAGACCTCCGGGCTCGGGGAGCGGGCGTTGGTCGCGAGCGCAGCCGGTGGCCAGGAGCGCGACCGCGACGAGGACGGCCAGGGCACGGGACCACATGGGTGGCGATCCTACGCCCCGCCGCCCCACATCCCACCGCTCCGCGTCCCACTGCCCAGGCCCCGGAGGCACCTGCGAGCGAGCGGCGGGCACCTTCGGTGGACACCCTGCGGGCCCCTTCATGCCGCAGGGCCCCATGTCCCGTCATGGGCTCACCGTCCGGACGGGCCGTACCAGGCGATCAGGGCGGCGATGACACCTGTGATTGCCGTGGCGATGGAGGGCGGTTCCCGGTTGTTCCCGATTTTTCGCGCGTTTCGGTCTCGTGCTCTCTGGTTTCCGGCTTCTGCGCATATGTGTCGCGCGTCCGAGCCTCCGCCGAGCAGACTGCTCCACGGACTCTGTGGCGGTGACTGACGGGGGTGGTGGCGTGGGTACGAGGCTGCGGACGTTGCGCACGGGCGGCGGTGAGTTCGTGTGGAAGGCGGAGATCCGCCATGTCGCCGGCTCCGGGGACTGCCACCGGTGCGTCCGGCTGCGGGTGTGGGGCGCCGGGAAGAACGGCCGTGCCCTGCAGGCCGACCTGCTGTCCAAGAGCTTCGGAACACCGTGGGGGGCGTGCGTGACGGACAACGCTCATCCGCTTCCGTCCGACGTGCTCGCGGTCATCGAACGGGGCCTGGCGGCCGGTCGGGAGCCGGACGCCCGGGGCGGGACGTTCCTGCTGACCGAGCGCGACCACGCCCCGGACTGGGAACTGCCCGACTTCCTGGTGACCGATCGCCTCCAGGACCCCGAAGCGCCGGACCCGACCGCGCGCGTGCTGCGGGTCTTCGAGCGTGAGAGGGGTGGCGGGCAGGAGGCGTGACGGAGGACTCACGCCAAAAGCCGTTCGGGGCCGCGGCTGCGGTCCGCGCGCCCGCGGGGATAGGCGATTCTGGCTTTCCGGTGACCCCGCTTCCGTTGTCTCGTCAGTGGACGGCCGGATCTGCTGACGCCGAGTGATCTACGCTTAACGTAGGGCTCATCCCTATGACTGCGAATTCTGACCTTTCTGGGGAAACCTTGGAATTGCGCCATTTTCGCTATTTCGTAGCGGTCGCTGAGTATGGCGGCTTCACCCGGGCAGCCGCTCGCCTGCACGTCTCCCAGCCGACACTCAGCCAGCAGGTACGAGAACTGGAGCGCCGGGTGGGCACGGCGCTGCTGATCCGCGACCCGGCGGGGTTGCGGCTCACGCCCGCCGGAGAGGTGTTCTACGAGCGGGTCCGTGAAGTGCTGCGCGCCGTGGACGAGGCCGCCCGGGCCGCCCGTGACGTGGCCGGCCTCGGCAACGGCGCCCTGCGCGTGGCGTTCTCGCTGCCGCTGCCCGAGGAGATCCACATCACGGTGTTGAGCGCGTTCACCGCCGCCTACCCCCAGGTGCGCGTCAGCTGGCGGCAGGTCGGACTGATCGACTTCGACGCCCCGTTGATCAACGGGGAGGTCGACGCGGCGGTGATGTTCATGCCGCTGGACCCCGAACGGCTGGTGTGGGAGCCGCTGATCACCGAGCTCCGCGGCATCGCCGTCCCGGCCGGTCACGCGCTGTGGGACGCACCCGCCGTCGGCTTCGCCGACGTGTTGGACGAGACCATGGCGCCGACCCACCCGGACGTCCCCGGCCGGGTGGTGCGCTGGTGGCACATGGACGAGCAGCGGAACGGCGAGCGGCCACGGCTCGCCGGCGAGCCCGGAGGCACGCCCGAGGAGCTGATGCTCACCATCCGCATGAGCCGGGTCGTCTGCCCCGGCCCCTACAACATCCGGCACATCCCGATGCCGGCCGGCCTGCGGATGATCGAGCTCACCGGCCTACCCCCCGCCCTCGTGGTCGCCGCGCGGCGGCGCGACGACGAGGACGGCCTGGCCGCGGCCTTCTGCCGCCTCGCCGCCCGCACCGTACGGCAGCTCGCGCCGCGGTCGTCCGCGCCGAAGGCTGTTGACCTGCCCGCATAGCCGTCACCAATGATCCGATAGGCGACACGACTTCGACAGTCCCGCCGCCCGCGCCGATGCTGGCGGTACGCGCCGGACGCGCTTCGCGACCGGGTGCGCCGACTCATCGGGAGCGTGATGGATCCGCTTGTGCTGGCCGCGGGCACCGCGGTGGTGACGGCCATGGCCACCGACGGGTGGCAGCGGGCGTGCGACGCCGTCGTCGCGTTGTGGCGACGCCGGCACCCCGAACGCGCGCCGGCGGTGGAGGCCGAGCTGCTGGAGACGCGGGCCGAGGTGCTGGCCGCCCGGGAGTCGGGCGACTCGCAGACCGAGGCCGAGCTGGCCGCCGAGTGGCAGAGCAGGCTGCGCAGGCTGACGGCCGACGATCCGCGGGTGGCCGAGGAGCTGCGGCACATGCTGGACGCGCTCGCTCCGCTGCTTCGCGAGGCGGGCCAGCCGTCCGTCCAGCACGTCATCATGAACGCCCGAGCCTCCGAGCACGGGCGGGTGTACCAGGCGGCGCACGACCAGCACATCACCGAGTGATGGCCGCCCGCCGCCGGACGTCACCCGACGGCGAGCCGGCCGTGGTGCGGCAGGAAGCGCACGCCACGGGGCACGGCCGGATCTACATGCCCGGCCGCGACCTCAACTTCCACCTGAAAGCGCCGCGGAGCCTCGTCGTCATCGTGGCCGTCGCCGCCGTGCTGGCCGGCGGCTACTGGGCGGGCGTGACGTGGGTGCTCCCGTGGCTGGCGCCGACGTACAAGACCCACTTCCTGATCGACGCGACCGCCGACACCGCCGCCGGAGGGCCGGGCGTCATCGCCGCCTCGCTCAAGCAGGTCCTGGCCAACTCGGGGGACGGCGACGCGCTCGCGCTGCGGAGCTTCGGCGGCGAGTGCGGCGCCGACGGCAACACGAAACAGCTCGTGGGCTTCGGCACCGGCAACCGCCAGGAGATCGCCGAGGCTGCCGCCGGGGTGCCCGGCGGCGGCCAGGCCACCCTGCTGAAAGGCCTGGTCCAGGCCGTGGAGGACTTCTCCGCGCCGCTGTCGCTGCGAGCCAAGCAGGTCAACCGGGTCATCGTGGTCACCAGGCACGGCACGGACGCGTGCGACACCGACACCGCCTTCGTCGAACGGGAGATCCGGCAGCGGATCGCCGGAGCGGGCCTGGCGGTCGAGTTCCGGCTGATCGGCTTCCAGGTGCCCGAGGGCGAGCGTGAAGGGCTCAGCCGTCTCGCGACGGCGTCCGGGGCTCCGGCTCCCCTGTTCGCCGACACGCCGGCGCGCCTGCGCGCCGGCCTCGACTGGTACGCCAACGTCGAGCCGGTCATCCGCGGCGCCGACCAGCTCATCCGCGTCCTGAACCGCCCGATCGACCAGGTCAACGCCGCGTACAGGGCGCTCGAGGCGGGCCGGATCGACGCCGCCGAACGAACCCTGGACCAGGCCGAGAAGCCCGGCCCCGGGGCGGAGCTGGAAGACCTCCGGGGCCGGGCGAAGACCCCGGCCGCGCAGGACATCTACCGCAGGGCGGCCGGCCTGCGGGTCCGGCAGGGGCACGTCATCGCCGCGGCGGAGAGACTGCTCGGCGCCGCCCGATCCGGGTCGCCGCCGGACTTCGCGGCCTACATCCAGGTCGCCGACACCTACAACGACGAGGTTGACGCCTTGGAGAGGGCACTGAAGGCGCTACGCGCCACGAGTCCGGCGGCTCCGCGATGACCACGCCGCCGCCCGGCCCACACCGGGACACGTCCGCGACGGCCGCGCCGCCGCCTCGTCCGCGCCGTCGCCGGCGTGTGGTGGCGGTGACGCTCGTCCTCGTGTTGATCGCCGCCGGTGCGCTCGGCTACCTCGGGTATCGGGCCATCCCCGACCACCGCACCGCGTTCCTGGTCGACGCCTCCATCACGGGCGGGCAGGACGGGTTCGGCGCGATCGCCGCCGCGGTCGGATCCGCGGCGGGGAACGCGGGCGACGGCGACGCGCTGTCACTGCGCCGGTTCGGCGGGGCCTGCGCCACGCCCGGCAACACCGCCGAGGTCGTGTCCAGCGGCGTCGGCCAGGGCGGACGGATCGCCGCCGCGGCCCGTGCCCTCACTCCGGGCGGCCGGCCGACGCTGGAGAGCGGCGTACTCGCCACCATCGACGACTTCTCCGGCTTCTACCCCTTCCGCGGCAGGCAGGCCAACCGGGTCATCGTCGTGACCCGGCACGGCCACGACGCGTGCACCGGCGACCAGGCCGAGGTGCTGAAGGCCATCCGCGACCGGATCGCCGCCGCCGGCCTGACGCTGGAGTTCAGGTTCGTCGGCTACCAGGTGCCGGCCGATCAGAAGGACGACCTGGCACGGCTGTCGTCGGCCGTCGAAGCGCCCGCGCCGCATTTCGCGAAATCCCCTGACGACCTCACCCTGACGTTGCGACGGCTGACGGTCCCGGAGCCCCCCGACGCTTCGCGCGTGCAGGTGCCCGACACTCCCACCCCCAAGCCCAAGAAGGTGAAGAAGTGGGATTTCGTGATAAGCCTGGCCACGGTATGGGGGGTGACGGTCACCGGCGCGCCGGTGGCGTGCAGCGTGAAGACGAACGCCTCGGGCGGGAGCGATGCTCGCATCTGCACGTTCAAGCTGGCCGAGGGAGAGCGGATCCGCCTCAAGGCCACGATCACCGGGCCTGATCCGCGGCCTGAACGCGCCCGCAACAACCCTTACTACCGTCCCTTCAAGACTCCTCTGTGGTACGGCTGCGACGAAGGGCCGGCATCGCGCTCCTGCACCGTGACCATGAGCAAGGAGCGGATCGCGAAACGGTACGTCAAGTCAGGGCCCACCGGCCTGCCGTGGACCTCGCTGACCGCCTGCGTGACCACACAGGACCCGGCGGGAGGGGGGCTGGCCTTCAGCTGTGCCGCCACGACCGGAGCCTCCCCCACCCCGATGCCGACCCTCACTTACGCCGACGGCTCCGTCGACCCCGGCTGAGCGGCGGCTTCGCCGTACACGGCGTCATGCTGCTTGCGTGGCGAGCACACCGACGCGGACGGACAGGCGCAGCGCCGGCCGCCGTCGTCCAGCCGGACGGTCACCGTGTCCGCCGGGACGTTGTGCCCCACCACGCTGCCCTCGCCCTGCGGCGTGCTCACCCGCGTGCCCGCGCGTGGCATCCGCTGGCGCGTCTCCATGTACAGCGGGTGCTCGTACTTCAGGCAGCACATCAACCGCCCGCACGCGCCCGCGATACGCAACGGGTTGACCGGCAGGTCCTGGTCCTTGGCCATGCGCACCGACACCGGCTCGAAGTCCTTCAGGAACGTGGCACAGCACAGGTCGCGGCCGCACGGACCGATGCCGCCCTGCAGCCGGGCCTCGTCGCGCGGACCGATCTGCCGCAGCTCCACCCTGGCCCGCAGGTTACGGGCCAGGTCACGGACCAGAGCGCGGAAGTCGACGCGATGCGGGGCCGAGAAGTAGACGGTGAAGACGTTGTCCGCGTCGAGGTAGTCGACGCCCACCACCTTCATCGGCAACGTGTGCCGCTTGATCAGCCGCTTGGCCACGCTGCGCGCCTCGGCTCGCCGGCGCTTGTTGGTCTCGTCGCGGGTGAGCTGCTCCTCCTCCGCGATGCCCGCGCACACCGGCAACCCGTCGATGTCCTCACTCACGTACTGCGGAGCCCACACGCACTCGGCCACCTCAGGACCGGCGTCGGTGGGCACCAGCACCTTGTCGCCCACCTTGGGGCTGTGCGGGCCAGGGTCGAGGTAGTAGAGCCTCCCGTAGCGTGTGAAGCTCACGGCCATCATCATGCCCATGGGCTGCGGCTCGCCTCCTGTCGGCCTCGGGGGTCTTGCGGCCTTCGGTTGCCACACTACGTGCGCGGGGGCTCTGATGGTGAGGGGTGTCATTCTCCATGGCTGCAGCTGTCCGCAAGGGTGATCCCATAGTCCCTCATGAGCGAGATGAGGAGGACGGAACACCTGCCGTCCCTCGTCTGGGCGACACCCGGCCGACGTGCCAGGGTGGCCGCCACCTTGTCGGAATCGGCGTCCGGCTTGAGGTGGACAAGGAACCACCGCGGCATGTCCTCCACCTCGGCGGCGTCGAGCAGGGTTTTGTTGCCGGCGTAGGTGCGCTTGAACTCCTCATAGGCCTCCGCCTGGTCCTCGAAACGCACCTCCCGCACCCCGGGCATCGCCGTGATCGCCCGGTTGAGCTTCGTGATGTCCTCGGGGCTGATTCCTGCGGTGTTGTTGCGTGCCTCGTAACGCTTGCACGCAGGCGTGTCGGAGAAGGTCTTGCAGAGGAACACCATGACGTCGGCCGTCTTCTTGAGGGAGTCCTCCGAAACGCCCGCGATCATAATCAGATCGGAGACCAGCGCCACGCCCGGCATGCCCTTCGCCGCCGCGTACACCGGCTGCGGCTGCGCCCCTGGGCGCAGCACGACGCGGTACAGCTCGGGCACCTGCTCCGCCTTCACCTGGCCCAGGATCTTCGGCTGACCTGCGTATGCCTTACGGAAGCGTTCGTATGCGCTCTTGCGGTCCTCGAACGAGACCCGAGCGACGCCGGGGAGCCGGCGCAACGATGTCGCCAGGTCGGCCTTCTCCTGCTCGGTGGCGGCGCGTCCTTGGCACAGGCCGTCGTCTGTCTTCGTCCCGCACAGGAACACCGACACGTCGGCGCGTACAGGACCCTGCGGCGCCGTCGCCACGGTCACCCGCTGCTTGGCGCCCGAGCCCGTGAAACTCAGGACGCTCACCGCCCCCGCGACCACGATCACCGCCGCGACGGCCGCCAGTCTCATGCCCACCCGGAACCGTCGTCGATCCGGCACCGTGGGCGGCCTCGGCGCGCCGACCTCTGCCTTGGCCCCAGCCGCGCCGAGCGCCTCCGGCAAAGGGTCTTCCACAGGCCCGTTCACCGTGCCTCCTCAAGAGGTCGGCGGCCCTCTTGCGATCATGGCCTCGCCGGGCCGCCGCTGATCATCGTGGCCTCGAGGATCTTACGGCATTCCGCTGCCTCACCACGTGCGCGCGCCCGTTCGTGGTGAGGGTGTCAGCGGCACACGTCTTTCCGTTCGAGCCCGTGATCACCCAGGAGGATGGCGGGAAGGACAACACATCTCATCTCAATCACCTGTGCGACACCAGGGCGGGAGCGCACCTTGGCCCCCACCTTGGCCGCGTCGGCCCCGGGTCTGAGGAAGATGCGGAACGACATGGGCATGTCTTCCACCTTTACCGCAGACAGCATGGCCTTGTTGGCGCTGTAGGACTTCTTGAACTTCGCGTATGCCTCGCCCTGGTCTTCGAAGTGGACCTTGCGGACCTCCGGCATCGCTCTGAGCTGCTCCTGCAGCTTTGTCAGGTCAGTGGCGGTGATGGCCCGGCCGCGCTTGGAGGTCTTGCTCGCCGCATACCTGTCACAGGCCGGTTGCACCGATGAGGTATTGCACAGGAAGGCTGTCAGGTCCGCCAGGTCCCTGAGGCTGGCCGCGGAGTAACCTTCTACGCCGGCCATGGCCGGGTTGCTGACCAGCGCAACGCCCGGCATTTCCTGCGCCGCTTCCGACACCGGCCGCTGTCTGTCACGATTCACCGTGATGTGGTACGACTCCGGCAGCTCGTCCGACGTGACCTTGCCGAGGATGCCCGGATAGTCGGCGAACGCCTTCCGGAAGCGCTCGTACGCGGCCCGTCGGTCCTCGAAGCGGACCGAGGTGACCTCTGGGATCCGGCGCAGCGACTCGGCCAGAGTCGTCTTCTGCTCCTCCGTGACAGCGTGCCCTTGACACGCCTTCTTGTCCGGTTCCCGCCCTGTGCACAGGAACACCGACACGTCGACCTGATCAGGCGTCGTCGGCTGGGAGGCCGCCCTGGTCATCCCGTCCTGAGAGCCCGAGCCCGTCACTCCCGTGACGCCCACGACGGTCGCCGCCCCCGCGACCACGACCGCCGCCGCGGCGGCCGCCAGCCTCATGTCCACCCGGAACCGCCGGCGATCCGGCGCCGCCAGCGGCCTCAGCGCCCCGACGTCCAGCATGGCCCCCGCCTCGCCGAGAGCTTCGCGCAGGCGGTCTTCCACAGGGCTGTTCACAGTGCCTCCCCAAGTGCTCGGCCGAGAGCCGCGAGCCCTCGTGCGATGGTGGACCTCGCCGTGCCGCCGCTGATCCCCATCGTCTCGGCGATCTCCTGGTCGGTGAGGTCGAGGTAGTAGCGCAACGTCAGCGCCTCGCGCTGCCTGGGCGGCAGCGCGCTCAGGGCGATGAGCACCTGGCGGCGCTCTTCGCCCACCAGGGCGGCGCTCTCCGCCGACCAGACAGGCGGTTCGTACGGCACGGCACGCCGGAACACGGTGGCGCGCCTGCGCAGCACCGACCGGCACCCGTTGAGCACCGCCGACCTGACGTAGACCAGCGCCTTGCCGGGGTCGCGCAGCCGGGATCGCCCGGCATGGGTGCGCGCGAAGGCGTCCTGGACGACGTCTTCCGCGGTCGCCTGGTCACCGACCATGATCAGTGCCAGGCGGACGAGGCCGACGTGATGCTCGGCGAAGATCGCCGCCACATCCACGCGGTCCCGGGTCCGGGCCTCCCGATGGGAGAGCAGTTCGACTTCCACATCACAGAGACGCATGTGGACTCAGTTTGCTGCTCGGCTTTCCAGTCCCGTTGAGATCTCTCGTCCGGAAACCAGCTTTCGGGTGGAGGCGAGGGGTGTCGAACACCGAAGAAGACGGCCGGCTAGGCGCTCGTCACGGCGCTCAGCCCGTGAGCCTTCACGACCGGCCATGACAGACGGCCACCCACGACGGCGGTGGGGCAACCTGGCCGTGCCGTAACACAGACCAAAAAGTCCCCCGCCGTGACGAACGATCACCTGATCGCGAGCATCATCGCCTCGACGGCGATCTGGGGGTTGACGCTGGCTTCGAGGCGTTCGCGGCAGCGCATGATCGCGTCGATGCGGCGCAGCGTCTCCTCCGGCGTCGACTCGCGTGCCGTGCGGTCCAGGTCGAAGCGGATGTCGTCGTTGGCCAGCTCCACCGCCGCCCCGAACTGCATGGCCAGCACGTCGCGGTAGAACGAGACCAGTTCCAGCAGCGCCGCGTCCAGCGAGTCGCGCTTGATGCGCGTGGCGCGCGACTTCTGCCGGTCCTCCAGTTCCTTCAGCGCCCCGGCGCCGCCCCGCACCAGGCCGCGGTTGAGGCCCTTGCCCGTGGACCCCTCCCCGTACAGGCGGCGCAGGTCGGCCGTCTCCGCCTCGTTGAGCGTCGCCGTGGCCGCCGCGGCCTCCTCCTCCGCGGTCTTCACCAGGCGCTCCGCCGCCGCCACGCACTCCCCCACGCCCGTGAGGGAGCGGGGGATGCCGAGGACTGCCTCGCGCCGCCTGCGGACGTTCTCGTCGAGGGCGAGGGCGCGGGCCCGGCTGATGTGGCCCTGGGCGGCGCGGGCCGCGAACCGGGCCGTCTCCCACGGCACGCTGTCACGCGTCGCCAGCACGTGCGCGACCGCCTCGGTGCCGGGCGTGGTCAGCGTGACGGCGCGGCAGCGCGACCGGATGGTGATCATCATGTCGTCGGGGGCCGGGGCGCACAGCAGCCACACCGTACGCGGCGGCGGCTCCTCGATGGCCTTGAGCAGGGCGTTCGCGGCCGACTCCGTGGCCCGGTCGGCGTCCTCGAACAGGATCACCCGCCACCTGCCCTGCGTGGGCGCTCCGGCGGCGCGCAGGATCAGCTCCCTGGTCTGCTTCACGCTGTACGACAGGCCGGCGGGGCGCACCGATTCCAGGTCGGGATGGGAGCCGATCAGCACCTGGTGACATTGGTCGCAGTGGCCGCAGCCGCCGTCGGAGCAGAGCAGCGCCGCCGCGAACGCGCGCGCCGCTTCCTCTCTGCCGGCGCCGGGCGGGCCGGTGAACAGCCACGCGTGGGTCATGCCCGCGCCGCGCCCGCCGCCGACCACCTCGGCCGCGGCGGCGGCGGCCCGCGACAGCACGGCGACGGCCTGGTCCTGCCCGACGAGATCGGCGAAAACTGTCACGGACAAAGGCTAGTCGCGGATGGCCGGCATCGTGCCCGTGGCGTCCTCGGCCTCCTGGGGCACCGGGTCGGGCAGGATCTCGTGAACGCGGTCCTGGATGGCGCGGGTGATCTGCTCAGGCGCGAACGTGCCGTCGACCACCAGGTAACGCTCGGGGCTCGCGGCGGCCAGGGCCCGGAACTCCTTGCGCACCCGCTCGTGGAACTCCAACGGCTCCGACTCGATGCGGTCGGCCGCACCGCCCAGCCGGGTCAGCCCGATCGAGGGCGGCGTGTCGATGAGCACGGTCAGGTGCGGCAGCAGCCCGCCCGTGGCCCAGGAGTTGACCTTGGCCACGTCCTCGGGGTCGAGCGCCCGCCCGGCGCCCTGGTACGCCAGCGACGAGTCGACATAGCGGTCGCAGACCACGATCGCGCCCCGTCGCAGCGCCGGCCGGATGACCTTCTCCACGTGCTCGGACCGGTCGGCCGCGTACATCAGCGCCTCGGCGCGCGGCGACAGGCCCCGCTCGGCCGCGTCGAGCAGGATGGCGCGCAGCCGCATGCCGACCTTCGTGGAACCCGGTTCGCGGGTCTGCACGACGTCGTAGCCCTGGTCGCGCAGCCAGATCGCGATCATGCGGGACTGGGTCGTCTTGCCCGAGCCCTCGCCGCCCTCGAACGCGATGAACAGCCCCGGCATGTCCTCGGCCCCCTCGGGCCGGAACCGCTCGCCGCGCACCGCCGCGATCAGGTCGTCGGACAGCGGCACGCCCTTGCGGTCATCCATGTGGCGCAGGGCGAGGATGCCGACGACCACGGCCAGCGCCCCGCCCAGCAGCAGCACCAGGTTGGACCCGTCGAAGCGGTAGGAGAGCTGCCCCGCGTCGAGCCGGTGCTCACCGAACAGGGCCGCCAGCGGGTTGGCCACGGCGACCACGAGCAGCAGCGTCACCCGGGCCGTGGACTGCAGGAACGAGAACGTGCGGCCGCGCATCGCGTCCTGGACCTCAAGGCCGATCAGGGTGTAGCCGATGATCCAGGCGATGCCCGCGCACGCCCCCAGCACCACGGTCAGCATGACCACGATCGCGAGGTTGTGGATCAGTGCGATCGCGGCCAGCACCAGGCCCGCGACGGTGATGGCCAGGCCGAACAGCCGCCGCCTGGACAGCTCGCTCAGCAGCCGGAGCCCGAAGAACATGCCCAGCGCCATGCCGACGAAGACCGCGCCGAACACCACACCGTACGCCGCGTCGCCGCCGTCGAGCGCGACCACGTAGATCTTCGCCACGCCCACGACCGCGCCACCGGCCGCGAACGCGCCGAGCATGCCGATGATCAGTCCGCGCACCAGCCGGTCGCCGCCGACGAACCGCCAGCCCTCGACGACCTGCTTGAGCACCGACGGGGTGGAGATCGCGCCGTCGCGCTTCGGGATGTCGCGCAGCGTGAGGATCAGGAACGCCGACACCAGGTAGGCCAGGGCGTTGAGCACCAGGGCCACGCTGGTCGGGTCGAGGCCCGACAGGGGCGGCACGAGGCTGCGCAGCATGTCGCCCGCCACCGACAGCGCCGCGAACAGCAGGGCCGCGACGGGCGCGCTGCCGTAGGTGACCAGGAGGTTGAGCCGGTTGGCCGCCTCCAACTGGTCCTTGGGCACCAGGTTGGGGACCGTGGCGTCCTTGGCCGGCACCCAGAACAGGTTGACGCACTCCACGAGCAGCGTCGCGATGATGATCCACTGGTAGCTGCCGATGACCGGGATCGACAGCACCACGGCGAAGCGCGCCAGGTCGGAGGCGAACATCGTCAGCCGCCGGTCGAACCGGTCGGCGAAGGCCCCGGCCAGCGGGCCGAGCAGCACGGCGGGCAGCATCTTGGCGATGAACACACCGCCCACGGCCAGCGACTGGACCCGGTAGTCGTCGCCCCGGGTGAGATTGCCGGCCAGGGCGGTCAGGGCCAGGATGTTGAGCCAGTCGCCCAGGCTGCACACCGACATGGCCGTCCACAGCCGGCGGAACGGTGCGTTTGCCAGCACGTTGGTGGGTCGGCGTCGGCCAGGGACGGTCATGATGTCAGCGTATCCAGGTGCTCGCCGGGACTGGGAAGGCATGCGACGGGCCGGGCGCGCCCGGCCGTCCGCCGCTGAGAGTATTACGTCGGCGGGCCGGCGCGCAGGTTTCACACCGCGAATGGGTCCCCGAAGCGACCACGGTCACGGCCTCCTTCCGCCCGGCCCATGCACGGACCCGCTACGGCTCGGGCTCGCCCCGGGCCTGCCGGACGAGCGGCAGCCAGGCCGAGCGCACGGCGCCGGGCAGGGGCAGCTCGTCCCAGAGCTCGACGAGCAGCACCCCGTCGACGTGCGCCAGCAGGTCTTCGGGTGCGCCTGCCCCGAGCAGCGCGGCGTACGCCTCCCGCCGCTGAGCTCGGTCGGCCAGGTCGTACGTCAGGCCCCGCACGGTCACCGTGGCGAGCGCCCGCGCCGGCGGTAACCTCGGCAACCGGCTCGGCACGTGGAACGGCCTGCCGTCGTCGGCGACGCCCCGCGTGAACTCGACCTTGGGCTCCAGGGCCAGCCGGAACCCGGCGGCGTCGAGGATCCGCCCCGCCGTCTCCAGCGTCGGCGACTTGCGGCCGTGCTCGTACGCCGACAGCGTCGTGCGCGACGTGCCGCTGGCACTGGCCAGCGTCGCCTGCTTCATGCTCGCGGCATGCCTGGCCTGCTTGAACAGCCAGCCGCCGCGCTGCGCCCAGAACGTGACGTCAGGGACGCCGCCCCGCTCGTACGTGCTCCCGGCCGGTGAAGACGTCATCGCCACCTCCCGTGTATCCCGTCGGATACTACGCCAGGTGAGCTCCAGTGACCAGGGGATCGCGGAAAGTCACGATCGCAGCTCCAGCAACGTGATCTCCGGAGGCGCGCCGACCCGCACCGGCGGGCCCCAGAACCCCGCGCCCCGCGTCACGTACACCTGCACCCCGTCCACCGTCGCGAGCCCCGACACGACCGGCTGCTGCAACGGCACGAGCAGGTTGAACGGCGCGATCTGGCCGCCGTGCGTGTGGCCCGAGAGCTGGAGGTCCACCCCGTGCCGGGCGGCCTCGGCGACCTGTACGGGCTGGTGGGCGAGCAGAACGGTGGACCGGCTCGTGTCGCGCCCGCCCAGCGCCTTGGCGAAGTCGGGGCCGTCGTCCATGGTGGCGCCGTTGACGTCGTTGACCCCGGCGAGGTCGAGCACGCCGCCCTGATGGCGGATCTCGACCCGTTCGTTGCGCAGCGACCGTACGCCGAGCCGGTCCAGCTCCTCGATCCACTCGCCCGGGCCCTTGGACGTGTAGTACTCGTGGTTGCCCGTCACGAAGAAGGCCCCGTACCTGGACTCCAGGTCGCGCAGCGGCCGGGCCAGCGGGCCCAGCTCGGCCACGGTGCCGTCGACCAGGTCGCCGACGATCGTCACGACGTCGGGACGCAGGGAGTTGATCATCCGGACGATCCGCTCGGTGTGCGCGCGTCCCGTGAGCGGTCCCAGGTGGATGTCGCTCACCACGGCGAACCGCAGGCCGTTCAGCCGCTGGTCGAGGTGGGGCAGCGTGACCTTGACCGGCTCGATGACGGGGTCGCCCAGCGCGGTGCGCACGCCGTACCCGACGGTGCCGATCGCGCTCACGCCCGCTACGGCGGCGGTGGCCCGCCCGAGGAACAGCCGCCGGCTGAGCTCCGGCGCCGGCTCCGTCGCGGCGCCCGACGCTTCGCCCCCGCCTGACGCACCACCACCACCGCCTGCCGCAGCGCCACCATCCGTCACATCGCGACCGTCGGCCACATCACCGTCAGGAGCCGCGCCGTCCGGGGCTCGCACCGCGACCCCGTCACCCGCCGGGACCGTCTCCAGGACCCGCGCCTCGGCTCCGGCCCGCCGCGCGCCCCTGCGCATGACCGCCCACGCGACCGCCCGCGGCGCCTCCAGGACCAGCAGGAACACCAGCAGGTAGAACATGATCGCCAGCCACAGATAGCCCGGCCAGGCCAGCCAGTGCCCCGCCTCCATCCGCGAGCCCACGAACGTGACCACCACCAGCACCCCGAGCCCGGCAAGGACCCAGGTCAGCGCCCGGCGCAGGCGCCCCGGCCGGGTGGTGGAGCGCACCAGCCGGTGCCACAGGTACAGGTGCACGGCAGTGACCGCCGCGACCATCATGAAGACGAAGCCCAAGACCACGCCGTCATGCTACGAGCCCCACCGCCTGACACGGCGCCCGCCCTGAGAGACCTCTCAGCGAGAGGCGCGCCCCGGGCCCTGGGCGCCCAGCTCGGCGAGAGGCGCGCCCCAGGCCCTGGCCCGCTCGGCGAGAGGCGCGGTTCAGGACTTGGCCGCGGGCTTCTTCGCCGCTGTGGTCTTGGCGGTCGTGCTCTTCGCCGTGGAGCTCTTGGCCGCTGCCGGCTTCTTGGCCGCGGGCTTGCGCGCCGCCGTCTTCTTCGGCGCGGGCGCCCGCTCACGCCGCTCGGCCAGCAGCTCGGCGGCCCGCTCGATGGTGATGTCCTCGACGGTGTCGCCCTTGCGCAGCGACGCGTTGGTCTCGCCGTCGGTGACGTACGGCCCGAACCGCCCCTCCTTGACCACCACGGGCTTCTTGGAGTTGGGGTCGTCGCCCAGCTCGCGCAGCGGCGCGGCCGCGGCGGCCCGCCCCCTGCCCCGCTGCTTGGGCTGCGCGAACAGCTCCTTGGCCTGCTCGATCGTGACCGTGAGCAGGTCCTCCTCCGAGGCCAGCGACCGGGAGTCGGCGCCCTTCTTCAGGTACGGGCCGAACTTCCCGTTGTGGGCGACGACCTGCTCGCCCTCCAGTTCGCCGACGACCCGCGGGATCGACAGCAGCCTGAGCGCGTCCTCCAGCGTCACCGTGTCGAGCGACATGGTCTTGAACAGCGAGCTGGTGCGCGGCTTGGCCGCGTCGGCCTTCTTGGTGCGCCGCTTCGGCGCCCCCTCCTCCTCCTGAGGAGCGGGCAGCACCTCCGTGACGTACGGGCCGAACCGGCCGTCCTTGGCCACGATCAGGTTCCCGGTCACCGGGTCGGGCCCAAGCTCCCGGTCGCCCGTGGGCCGCGAGAACAGCTCCTCGGCCTTCTCGGCGGTCAGCTCGTCGGGCGTCATGTCCTCGGGGACGTTGACGCGGGCGCCGTCGCGGTCGAGGTACGGGCCGTACCGGCCGACCCGGATCACGATGTCGGTGCCCCTGATCGGGAAGGAGCTGATCTCCTTGGCGTCGATGTCGCCGAGGTCGGTGACCATCTCCTTCAGGCCCTCGTCGCCGTCCTGGCCGAAGTAGAAGCGCTGAAGCTCCGGCACCCGCTCGGCCCGGTCGTTGGCGATGTCGTCGAGGACCTTCTCCATCTCGGCGGTGAAGTCGTAGTCGACGAGGTTGCCGAAGTGCTGCTCCAGCAGGTTGACCACGGCGAACGCCAGGAACGACGGCACCAGCGCCGTCCCCTTCTTGAACACGTAACCGCGGTCGAGGATCGTGCCGATGATCGAGGCGTACGTGGACGGCCGCCCGATCTCCCGGTCCTCCAGCTCCTTGACCAGCGACGCCTCGGTGTAACGGGCCGGCGGCTTGGTCGAGTGGCCGGCCACCTCCAGCCGCGACAGGGCGAGCGCGTCGCCCTCGGCCAGGTTGGGCAGCCGCTTCTCGGAGTCGTCGCGGTCGGTCGACGGGTCGTCGGCCCCCTCCACGTACGCCTTCAGGAAGCCGTAGAACGTGATGGTCCGGCCGGAGGCGCTGAACTCGACGTCCTCGCCCGACGACGACCGGCCGCCCACCTTCACCGAGATCGACTCGCCGACGGCGTCCTTCATCTGCGAGGACACCGTGCGCTGCCAGATCAGCTCGTACAGCCGGAACATGTCACCGGACAGCCTGGTCTCGCCCGGCGTGCGGAACTCCTCGCCCGAGGGCCGGATCGCCTCGTGCGCCTCCTGCGCGCTCTTGACCTTGCTGCTGTAGACGCGCGGCTTGTCGGGCACGTACGCCGAGCCGTACAGCTTGATCGCCTGCGAGCGGGCCGCCGCGATCGCGGTCTCCGACAGCGTGATGCTGTCGGTACGCATGTACGTGATGAAGCCCTGCTCGTACAGCCGCTGCGCGACCTGCATCGTGTACTTGGCCGAGAAGCCCAGCTTCCGGCTGGCCTCCTGCTGCAGGGTGGTCGTCCGGAACGGCGCGTACGGCTTGCGCGTGTACGGCCTGCGCTCGACGGACCGGACCGAGAACGAGGCGCCCTGAAGCCTGGTGGCCAGCTCGCCGGCGGCGGCCTCCGACAGGTGCAGCACGTCGTTGCCCTTGAGCAGGCCCGTGCTGGCGAAGTCGCGGCCCTGCGCCACCCGCTTGCCGTCGACCCCGGTCAGCGTCGCGGTGAAGTCGCGCGGCCTCTCCTCGGGCTTGTTGCTGTCGAACAGCGCCTGCAGGTCCCAGTAGTGGGCGGGCGTGAACGCCATGCGGTCCCGCTCGCGCTCCACGACCAGCCGCGTCGCCACCGACTGCACGCGCCCCGCCGACAGGCGCGGCTTGACCTTCTTCCACAGGACGGGGCTGACCTCGTAGCCGTAGAGGCGGTCGAGGATGCGCCGGGTCTCCTGGGCGTCGACCAGGCGCAGGTTGAGGTCACGCGGGTTGGAGACGGCCTCGCGGATCGCCTGCGGGGTGATCTCGTGGAACACCATGCGGTGGACCGGCACCTTGGGCTTGAGCACCTCGCGCAGGTGCCAGGCGATGGCCTCGCCCTCGCGGTCCTCGTCAGTGGCCAGGAACAGCTCGTCGGCGTCACGCAGCAGCTGCTTCAGCTTGTTGACCTGCGCCTTTTTGTCGGGGTTGACGACGTACAGCGGCTCGAACCCGTGATCGACGTTCACGCCCAGGCGTGCCCACGCCTCCCCCTTGACCTTCTCGGGGATGTCGTCGGCCTTCTCCGGCAGATCGCGGATGTGGCCGATGCTGGACTCGACGATGTAGCCGCTGCCGAGGTACCCGGCGATCGTCTTCGCCTTGGCGGGCGACTCGACGATGACCAGGCGTGTTCCGCCGGCGCTGCCGTTGTTGGCTGGCACGCTGCTTCCTACCTCGCTGTTCGCTTGCAATTCCCCCTGCCGGGAGCCGGCACAGATCTGAAAGGTAACCCGACTCGCGGAAATTTCCTTCCCCCGGGGCTACCCACTAGCTTTCGGGTCCACCCACAAGCACGCAGAATAAGGCCCAACGAGCGGCACCGCGCCCTGACTCACCCTGGAGACTAATCGTTGTGCTCGACTACTCCTACATGGATATCTTCATTCCGCGCGACCTCTCCCGCGAAGCCGCACGTCAACTGCTGACCGAGCACGCGGAGTACGGCCAGTGGGAGCTGTCGCGGGTGCGCCTGCACCCCGACGGGAGCCGGCACGTACGGCTGCGCCGCAAGGTCATGCGGGTCCGCAGCACCCTCTGACCTCTGTCAACGCCCTCCGCGTCCGAAGGCTTCCACGCCTCGGCCCGAGGCCCCCGCGCCTTGCGGCTTCCGAAGGCCTCCGCGCCTCCTCGGAGGGCTTCCGCGCCGCCTCCGAACGCACGTGGACATGGCTTTGCCCGTCCCGGGCCGCGCCCCCGAGACGGGCAAAGCGTCTGTGGATCCGCCCGGCTCCTGGTGCGGAGCCGGGCGGCGTTTCGGTCCGGCCGCCCATGGCGTGAGCGGCGGTCCGTACCTCTTCTTCTTGTCTCGCTGACGACAGCCCTTACCACCGGGTGAGAGGCGCGGGACGTCAGGTAAGGCTGATCGTTCGCTCTACTACTTCCGGCCGAGGCGGAAGCGGCGGGTCGCCGCGAACAGCGTCGCCGAGGCGGCGCACATCCCGCCCAGGAGCAGCGCGACCAGGGCGCCGAAGCTCATCCCGGTGACCCCGGCGGGCCGGGCGGCGCTCATGAGACCGATGTCACCGACCGGGAGGGAGCGAGCGGCCGAGGTGGCGGCGCCGCCGACCGGCGTCGAGGCGACGAGCGAGGTCGCCGGGGAGACCGCGGACAGCGGGCCGGACACGGCTCCGGCGTTGGTCGCGACCTCCTTGGCGTGCTTGCCGCGCTTGACCGGCTTGGCGGGCTTGGCGGGCTTGGCCGGCTGCGCGGGGGCCGCGGGCCGGGAGGGGCGGTCGGGCAGGCCCGGCAGCGACGGCAGGACCGGCAGACCCAGCGAGTCGGACATGTCGCCCACGACGGGGATCCCGCCCGCGCCCTGCATCTGCCGCGTCACGTCGCCGGCGCCCTGCAGGCCGCCGACGGCCGGGATCGCGGGGAGGGCCTGCAGCATCCCGCCGCCCTGGGCACCGGGGCTCGCCGCATACGGGTGACGCCCGGGCTTGCCGTGACCACCGTGACCGCCGTGGCCCTCGTCGCCCGGCTTGCCGACGTGCGCCCCGCCGAGGCACCCGGCGGCCGCGTCGCCCAGGACGGCGACGGCGTTGCCGCACACGTTGATCGGCGCGGTGATCGGCGCGACCACCTGGTTGCCGGCCAGCACGCCCGAACGGCCGGACGTCGTGTTGCCGCCCGCGCCGGAGCCGTGCTGCGGCGAGACGCCGGCGCCGCCCTTGCAGTGGGCCTCGGCCAGGCCGAGGGCCGCGACGGCGTTGCCGCAGGCGTTGATCGGCGCGGTGATCGGGGCGACCACCTGGTTGCCGCTCAGCACACCGGAGCGGCCGGACGTCCTGTTGCCGCCGGCGCCCTGCCCGCCGCCGTTCTTCACCGACGCGCCGCCCTTGCACCCGGCGAAGGCCTCGCCGAACACCGCGACCGCGTTGCCGCAGACGTTGATCGGCGCGGTGATCGGGGCGACCACCTGGTTGCCGCTCAGCACGCCCGAACGGCCGGACGTCGTGTTGCCGCCCGCGCCGGACCCGCGGCCGCTGTTGTCCACGGACGCCCCGCCCTTGCACCCGGCGACCGCGTTGCCCACGGCGTTGCCGCAGGCCGTGATGGGCAGGCTGATCGGGGCGATGACCTGGTTGCCGCTGCCGGCGCCGAAGCGGCCGTCGGTGTCGTTGCCCCCCGAGCCCGGCCCGCCGTGGCCACCGTGGCCACCGTGGCCGCCGTGGCCGCCGCCGTAGCCGTTGTCGCCGCCGTGGTGCCCGCCCGGGCGCCCGGTCGTGACCGACGAGCCGCCCTTGCAGCCCGCGAACGCCTCACCGAACGCGGCGACGGCGTTGCCGCACACGTTGATCGGGGCGGCGATCGGCGCGACGACCTGGTTGCCGCCGAGCACCGAGCTGCGGCCCGAGGTGGTGTTACGGCCGGCGCCGGTGCCACGGCCGTTGTTCTTGACCGAGGCCCCGCCCTTGCATCCGGCGGTCGCCTCGCCGAAGACGGCGACCGCGTTGCCGCAGGCGTTGATCGGCGCGGTGATGGGCGCCGTCACCTGGTTGCCGCCGAGGACGCTGTGGTCGCCCGAGGTGCGGTTGCCGCCCGGGCCGCCGCGGCCGTTGTTCTTGACGGTGGCGCCGCCCTTGCAGCCCGCGTCGGAGCTGCCGAACAGGGAGACGGCGTTGCCGCAGGCGTTGATGGGGGCGGTGATCGGCGCGTTGACCTGGTTGCCGCCGAGGACGCTGCCGTCGCCGGACGTCCTGCCGGGGATGCTGGAGCGGCCGGTGTTCTCCACCGACGCGCCGCCCTGGGAGGAGGCGTGGGACTCGCCGACCGCGGCGACGGAGTTGCCGCTGATGTCGATCGGCAGGGTGACGGGCAGGTTGACCTGGTTGCCGCCGCCGACGGAGTGGTCGCCGGAGGTGTCGGCGAACGCGGTGCCGCCGCCGAACGACATGACCGCGACCGCGAGCAGAGCCGCGGGTGTGGAAGCCTTCGCCCACGTACGCATGATGAGTGCTCCTATGACTTCTGGGGGGAACGAATTGCGCCTGACGATCCGCGGGAGGCGAGGCCGTACGGGAGCGTGACGCGTCGCCGTACAAGCGGGACCTCGCGGACCGCGGACCAGTGATGACTGACGTTTCGCCCGCCGGCGGAGGGGCTCATGCCCCACCGGTTCGTGCGGGCGGGCTTACTGCGCCGCCGGCCTGATCGCCGGCGGCCGGCCCGTCGCGGACGGGAACCTTGAGCCGCGGCGAATGTCCGCGCTTCGACCGCCTGGTGTGACGAGCGTCCCCGCGTGACGACCGGCCCTCATGTGGCGGGCGTCCTCGCGTGACGACCCACCTTTGTGCGGCGGGCGTCCCGTGACAGGCGTCTCGTCTTCCGTGGCGGCCGCGGGCCCTGTGGGCCGGTGGCGCGTGGGACCTTGCCGGTCCCGGACGAGGGGACCTTGCCGCTCCTGGACGAATGGGACCTCGCGGTCCCGCACGAGTTGAGCCGTGCCGGTCCCGGGCGGGTGCGGGCCATGGCCGCGCTCCGCCGCCGGCCCGTGAGGACCGGCTGCAACGGCGGGGTCAGTCAGGTGAGAAAGAAGGGTCGTCCGCCGCTGTGCGGACGACGGGGGGAAGCTCGCGCGCCACGACGGTGCGCCCAGCCTGAAGCCGCGGGTCGTACACGGACCTCGCGACGTCCCCCATGCCTGGCCCGAACGGGCCGCCACCGCCGCCCGGCACCAGACCATCGGTGCCCAGGATCTTGTTCGCGGTGGAAGAAGGCGGCAGGCCGGGGTCGGACTGGCTGTTCAGCCCGTCGACCGTGCGCCCTGCCATGGCCTCGGCGTCGTCCGCCGCCGAGATGCCGCCGTCGCCCGTGGGGAAACCGTCCGTGATGGACCCGGTGACGGTGTGGGGGGTGACGGAGTGGGAGCCACCCGATGCCGTGATTCCCGTGGCGGCGGTGGAGTCCACCGCCCCCGTGCTCGCGGCTGCCGGAGCGGCCGAGAACATCCCGAACAGGACGGCGAGCAACCAGCCGGCGGCTATCACGCCACCGGCCACGGCCGCCCGCGCGACCACCCGGCGGGCACCGGCCGCGAACCGCGCCATCCGGTCCGCCCGCTCGGTGATCGCCTCGCCTGCCGGGACGGCCACGGGCACGGGCACGCGGAAGACGGCTCGGGCCATCGCCCTCAGCCATCGCACCGGCGTGCGTGTCACGTGACCTCCCCAAGCTCCGGAACCGGCCTCACATCGTGAGGCCGGTCCCTGGACTCACCCCTCAACGGTCCGTAACCGTAGCAGCACCCATGGTGATCGCAAGCAGTTTTCAGCGGAGTCCCATGAATCAGTCAAGCCCCACCTCCCCCAACCCGCGCCAATCCCCTCGAACCACCCGCCGGCGGCCACCGCCGCGCCCCACCCCCCGCCTCACCTGCTTCCTGGGCCGCACAGGAGAGCTTCCTGGGCCGCACAGGAGAGGCCGTCAGGCCCGGGAAGGGCTGGAATGACGGGCCGTCCGGCACCGGGCGGCACGGCCGCGCACCGGCCTCGGGACGCCGCGCCACCCGCTCTCGCAGATTCGCGGTATCACGCACCCCTCAGAGTTTGCTAACCTAACTGAGCCGACGCGAGATGACGGTCCCGCGTGCAGGCACCAAGTCCGGGTGGCGGAATAGGCAGACGCGCTAGCTTGAGGTGCTAGTGCCCAGTGATGGGCATGGGGGTTCAAGTCCCCCCTCGGACACGTACTCAACGCACATGTGGAGGCCGGGTTGAACCCGAGCCTCCACTAGTTGTTTCTGCGGGTAGTACGTCAGGCGCAACCCCATCTGCGTGTACACCTCCGCCTTGTCGGCGGGGTCTGCCGCGCACAGGACCCCCACCAGGTCGCCGAGTGCGTTGACCATCGCGTCGATCTCCTCTCGCGTCATACGACGTCGTCCCTCGTATTGCCGTAGCCGCGCCTGTGCGGCCACTCGTTGTGCCTGTGTCTCAGCCATCCACCGGGTCACCAGAGCCGGGTCGGCGCCGGCTTCCAGAGCGGCACGATGTTGTGACAGCTTGCGGTCACAGTCGTTGATCGACTGTCGCGCCTGCTCGGCTGCCGGGTCAGCACCGGGCTGGCCGTACTCGACCAGCGCGTGAATGGTTTCCGCTCGGCGTGCCCCGCCCAACTCCGTCGCCAACCAGGCGTCCACATGGGACAGGATCTCGGCCTCACGCAGGTAGACGGTCTTGGGATGATCCACCTTGTTGGCCAGGGCGTACTCGGCGGGATACCTGCACCGGTAGTAGGCCTGGTCGTTGTTCCAGTTGCCCTGCATCCGGCGCGAACAGTAGCCGCAGAAGAGAACCCCTCGGAAGGCGTACGAGCGGCGGGTGGGATGAGGTCGATGAGGGACGTCCTGCTTCCGTCTCCGGCCGACGAGCACGCTCTGCACGGACTGGAAGTCCCCCACGGAGATCAGCGGCTCATGGGTGATCTGTTCGGACCAGATCCAGCGGTCGGAGTCATTCCAGCGCTGCCGGGTCATGTGCCCGAGGGCGACGTCGTGGACGTCGATGAGGACTTCGTCCTTGCGCTGCTTGTTCCACACCTGGTGACCGGTGTACCGAGGATTGATCAGAATTGCCCTTACAGCGCTCTTCGACCACGCCAGCCCCTCACGATGCCGGTTCCTCGCCCGGTCGTGAACCGACGGCGACGGGACCCCATCCCTGGTGAGTCCCTCGGCGATCGCGAAGAGACCCATGCCGCTCAGAAACTCCCGGAAGATGCGACGGACCACCTCGCTCGTCGCCGGATCCGGCGCGAGGCCGTGAAGCCGCTTGCCGTCGGCCGCCTTGCCGGGGTTGGGGTGCGGGCCGAGGTCCACCAGGAGGTAGCCATACGGCGGGCGACCCCCCAGGTAGCGGCCTTCCACCTGGGCCAGGGCCGCCATCGACGAGCGGATCGCGAGCAGGTCCTGCGGACGGTGGCGCATCGCCGGACCGGACAGCATCCCGACGAGATGGGCCAGTGCGGGATTGGCCGGCGGGCGGAACTCGGCGATCAGCAGGCGCCCGCCCGGCCGCAGCACCCGGAACATCTCGCGCACGGCGTTGCCGCGCTCGGCGGACGGCATGTGATGGACGGCCAGGCTGGAGACCACCACGTCGAAGGACGCGTCAGGCAGGTCGAGCGACTGCCCCTCTCCCACCAGGTAGGAGCAGTTGGCGGGGGCGTTCGCCTGGGCGTGTTCGATCATCAGCGCGGACGGGTCGACGCCGGTGACGTGCCCGCCGGGGCCGACGACCGGGGCCAGGCGAGAAAAGCGTGTGATCAGCATGTCAGTGATCTCGTCACTTTCCCGGCCCTCGTTCGCCTTGGCACGGCTGGCCGGCGATACGCCCGTGTGCTGGATCGGGGAGCCGTTCGCCCCATCCGGGCGCGGTTTCTGGGCCAAGCTCGAAGGAGCCAATCCCGGCGGGCTGAAGGACCGGCCCGCCCTCTACATCATCGAACGTGCCCGGGCGAGAGGAGAGCTCGCCCCGGGCGCGATGATCGTCGAGTCCACGTCCGGCACGTTCGGTCTGGGACTGGCGCTGGCCGGCATCGTCCACGGCCATCCGGTGACCGTGGTCACCGATCCGGGGATGGAGGCGATCGTCCACCGGCTGCTGTGCTCCTACGGAGCCCGCGTGGAAACCGTGGAGCGTCCGCATCCGGCCGGCGGCTGGCAGCGCGCCCGGCTGGACCGCGTCGCCGAGCTGCTCGCCGCTCATCCGGGCGCCTACTGCCCGCGGCAGTACGACAATCCCGACAACGTGGCCGCCTACGCCGGTCTGGCTCGCGAGCTGCTCGCCCAGCTCGGCCGGATCGACGTGCTGGTGTGCAGCGTCGGCACCGGCGGCCACTCCGCCGGGGTGGCGAGGACGCTGCGCGAGCACAACCCCGGGCTCCGCCTCGTGGGAGTGGACGCCACCGGCTCGACGATCTTCGGTCAGCCCGCCAGGCTTCGGCTCATGCGCGGGCTGGGCAGCAGCATCCATCCGCGCAACGTGGACCACGACGCGTTCGACGAGGTGCACTGGGTGGCGCCGCACGAGGCGGTGTGGGCCTGCCGCACGCTCGCCGCCACCCACTACACCACCGGCGGCTGGAGCGTCGGCGCCGTCACCGTGGTCGCCGCGTGGCTCGCCAGGACCGAGGCGGCCGACCGGAAGATCGCCGCCGTCTTCCCCGACGGCCCCGCCCGGTACTACACGACCGTCTACGACGACGGCTACTGCGCCGAGCACGACCTGCTCGGCCGGCCACCCGCCGACGAGCCGGACGAGATCAGGCATCCGGCTGAGGCCGAGGTCGTTCGTTGGACCCGGATGGTGATGCGCTGATGTGGCGGCGCTTCCAATCCTTCGGCCCCAGCGCACGCCTGTTGATGATGAACCAGCTCGCCATCAACACCGGCTTCTACATGCTCATGCCCTACCTCGCCGGGCATCTGTCCGACGGTCTGGGCATGGCGGCGTGGACGGTCGGGCTCGTGCTCGGGGTACGGAACCTCAGCCAGCAGGGCCTCTTCCTCCTGGGCGGCACGCTGGCCGACCGGCTCGGCTACCGGCCCGTCATCATCGCAGGCTGCCTGCTGCGCACGGTCGCCTTCGCGCTGCTGGGATTCGCGGACGCGTTCCCCGCCCTGGTGGCCGCCTCGGCGATGACGGGCTTCGCCGGCGCCCTGTTCAACCCTGCGGTACGGGCATACCTGGCACACGAATCGGGCGAACGCCGGGTTGAGGCGTTCGCGGTGTTCAACGTCTTCTACCAGACCGGCATCCTGGCCGGTCCGGTGATCGGGCTCGCTCTGGTGAGCGTGGACTTCCGGCTGGTGTGTGGGGTGGCCGCGGCCGTCTTCGGGCTCCTGACGCTGCTCCAGTTCCTCGCCCTGCCGCCGTGCCGCACCGAGACCGTGAGCAGGGAAGGTGTGCTGGCCGAGTGGCGTGCCGTCGTCGCCAACCGGCCGTTCCTGCTGTTCTCCCTGGCAATGGCGGGCTCCTACGTGCTGTCGTTCCAGGTGTACCTGGCCCTGCCGCTGGAACTCGGTGACACCGGCGCGGTCAGTCTGCTGTTCGTGGTGTCGGCGCTCGTGGCGATCGCCGGCCAGCTCAGGATCACCGACTGGGCGCGCCGCCGCTGGAGCGGACCGCAGGCCATCGTCCGCGGGCTCGCGCTCATGGCGATCGCCTTCCCACCTCTGCTGCTGGCCGGCGCGACGCCGCCCGCCGCTGTGCGGGGCGCGGCCGTGCTGGTGTGCACGGTGCTGCTGGCCGCGGGGACCGCTCTGGCGTATCCGTTCGAGATGGACACTGTGGTGACCCTGTCCGGGGAGCGACTGGTGGCCACCCACTACGGGCTGTACAACACGGTCGCCGGGATCGGCATCACGCTGGGCAACCTGCTGGTCGGCGCGCTTCTCGACGCCGGCTCACCCGCTCTGCCGTGGACGGCGCTGTTCCTGCTGGGCGCGGCGTGCGCCCTCGCCGTCGCCGCGCTGAACCGTACAGGAAAGCTCGCAGGCACCGCCGCACCGGCGGCCTCCGCCGGTCAACGTTGATCCGCGGTCAGCTCCCGCACCGCCCGCCGTGCCGCCTCGCGGTCGGCGGGCGGGAAGAAATCTCTCTTGCCGATGCGCCGCAACGTGACCCCGAGCTGGCCGGCGGTACGTATCCGGCGCTCCGGTTCAGCATCGCGCACTGCCGACGCCCTGGAGATGACGCGTTGGTATTCGCGGGCCCGAGCCGCCCGCATCCCCTCGACGATCTCACGCGCCTGACAGCACTCCAGGGGCACCGCCAGCCAGAGGCCGGCCGAACCTCCGTACTCACGGATCTCGGAACAGACCCTCTCCACACGTTCCCGGGTCGGTGCGTCCGGCGGCAAGGCGACCAAACCGTCACCCACCCGCGCCACGCCGAGCCTGTCGAGCTTGCGCCAGATGGCATTCCGCTTCGTCGAGGACATCTGCGACAGCCTGTAGGCCAGGAGGAGCCACTGGCCACGTGAGTTCGTCATGACGCTTCCCCCCATCCTCATCATGACGCGCGTGACGAGATCGGCCCCCCCTGATGCTGGGGGGTTAAGGGAGGCGGGCCGTACAACACCCGCTCGGCGCCACCAGGACCACAGGCCATCGCCCAGGCGCGAGCTCGCCTCACGAAACCCACTTATGCCACTCCCAGGTCATTTGGGCGTCGTAAGCATGGCCGGAGCAGCTTCTCAGGCGGAGGAACTCCGGGTCCTCAAAAATCTCGGCCTTGCTCAAACATATAGGGGATTCGGTGCTACGAAGCACAAACTTATTTCCCCCCATCGGTTCCCACCACCACAGGGTGCCCGGATCTCCGCATCGTTCATGGAGCGCTCCCTCGCCGCCACGTGTTACGGGAAGCTCCCGCGCCGCCAGGCAGGTCCCCGTGAGCTTATTCACCACTCTGGCCTGGCCTATACTGCCGCTTACAGGAAATCGGACCCGCCAAACCTGCGAGTCCTGCCAATTGTTGCTTGAGGCCAGACGAACGAACTCAGTGACCTCGGTTCTGACGGGCGCGTTGCGCGGCACATCCCACAAGGTGTCCATTGAGCGATGAGAGAAGGGCTGGAACGGGTCTTCCGTAGCCCCGTAGATGAGGAACCACCCATCGGGCCATCTCGCTGCATAGGCGGGCGTCGCCGCTTGTGCAGTGGCCAGAATTGCCCCGGCGACAACTCGCGCTATTTTGTGCAGCCAGTAATAGGTGAACATGGCTAGCCTCCACTATTCGGCCGGACGTATCGACGAAGAGGGCGGAGAGCTGGAAGCGGTCACGTTGTCCACTCGGCCTGCCATTAAGAGTCTAGTGGCGGCGCGGTATTTTCCTTCTGTGCCATTCATATAACAATCGTAGATTGTGTAAGGGCAGACCTTATTTGCTCGTCATCGCTAGAACCACGCTCGAATGCCCGTTCGATCTGTGGGTATGCTCGCCTTCGTGCCAGACGAGCCGCCCGTAGTCAAACTCCCAGGCCACCCAGCGAAAACGGGCTACATCCTGGCGTGGAGACAGCGGCCCGACCGGGAGTGGGAAGCGCTCGTCGAGTCCAGCGGGAGGTGCTGCCGTCGCGTCAAAATCGCTCGACAGACGTCCATCCCTGCCGGTGAAGTCGTTCGAAGCCGTCCAGCAGGAGGTCCAGGGCGAACTCGAACTCGAACTGGTCGTCACAGCCCTGGCCCACGACCGATTCGCCGTCGTGCGGCCGAGCCAGCACGATCTCGACGATGTGCGGGTACCGGGTGGCCATCTCGCCGAGCAGAGCCGCGAGCGCCTGGGGGTCGGCGTCGGCCGGAGCCGGCCCCGGCGAGGCCGGGAACAGTTCCTGGGTGAACCCCCATACGCGGCTGCCCAGGGCGTGCATCGCATGGTGGGTGAGGTCGGCGGACAGGCCGCCGGCCCGGAACATGCCGATGATCGAGTTCAGGTAGTCGAGTACACCAGGGGTGGGGCTGGTTCGGGACTCGATGACGCGCGAGGCCCAGGGGTGGCGCAGGAGCGCTCGTCGTGCCGAGAGGATGCGGCGGCGGATCGCGCTCTTCCAGTCCGCGTCGCCGGCCGGGGGATCGATCTCGCCGACGATGACATCCACCATGCCGTCGAGGAGCTGCTCCTTGTTGGCCACGTGCTTGTAGAGCGCCATCGGCACGACGTCCAGCTCGTGCGCCAGGCTGCGCATGCTCAGCGCCTCGATGCCGGCGCGGTCGGCGAGCGCGACGGCGGCGCGCAGCACACGGTCCCGGTTGAGGGGCGTCCGGCGCGCCGGTTCTGTCTGCTGGGTCATCTGCTGACCGCCTCCCGTTCGACCGGTCGTCGCCGATCGCCCATTGACAGGTGTACGCGGTACACCATACTTTGACGACCAAAGGTGTACGTCGTACACCTTTGCGGCGCGACCACATCACCTAAGGAGTCCCGGTGGCCTCACCAAGAAAGCTCGCGACAGCGGCGGGCGTGTGCTACCTCGTCACCCACGTCACCTCGATCGGCGGGCTCATCCTGTACGGCCCGGTGCTGCACAACGCCGATTACATCGCCGGCCGCGGCGCGGACACCAGGGTGCTCCTGGGCGCCCTGTTCGAGGTGGTCCTCGCCATCGCGATCGTCGGCACCGCGTTCACCCTGTTCCCCGTCGCCCGGCGGCACAGCGAAGGCCTCGCCGTCGGTTACGTCGGCCTTCGCACCCTGGAGGCCGCCGTCATCACCGTCGGCATCGTCAGCCTTCTCGCGGTCGTGACGCTGCGTCAGCATCCTCCGCAGGGGGCGGACCCGGCCTCACTCCTCACCACGGGTCGAGCGCTGGTCGCAGTCCATGACTGGACGTTCCTGCTCGGGCCCAACTTCGTCTGCGGAGCCAACACGGCGGTCATGGCGTACCTCATGTACCGCTCGCAGCTCGTGCCGCGCTTCATCGCCGTGCTGGGGCTGGTCGGCGGCCCGCTGATCTTCGCTTCCGCGATTGCCGAGCTGTTCGGCCTCTACCAGCAGACCTCCGGGGTGGGGGCGCTCACCGCGATACCGGTGTTCGCCTGGGAGCTGACCTTGGCCATCTGGCTCATCACCAGGGGATTCAAGCCGTCTGCCGGCGCGATCGACGCCACCGCCGCCTCGATGGCAGGCAGTGAGCGCCGCTGACGGCACGGCCCGAAGCCAAGGCTCCCGCCAACCCGGCCCCGTGCGCCGGCGGGGCCTTTCCCCTGATGGCATGACGTCGGCCTGCGCAGACAGGCGGCGGGCGCGGCCCGATTGGCCGACGGGACAGGCACAGGTCCTGTGATCATGGAGTTGCGACGCTCTGTGATCACTGGGGAGACCTGTGCCTGTGCTGCCATCGTGGCTGACCGAGCCACTCTGGGACCAATTCGCCGCCCTGCTGCCGCAGCGGCCCCAGTTCGATCCAGCCCACCCGCTGGGCTGCCACCGGCGCCGGATCAGCGACCGGATCGTCTTCGACAAGCTGCCGCAAGTCCTTCGGTTCGGCTGCTCGTACGAGGCGATCGCGGACTCCAGCTGCTCGGCCAGCCGCACCGCTTCCCTGACGCGCCCGCGCTGATGACAAGATCAAAACGGGTCGTCAGCTCCGCGGCACTGCTAAGGCTTCGCTGTACTCCCCCGCCAGTCCAGCACGCTTCACCAAGCGGCCCCAACGTGGAGAACGGCCGACGTTCTGAGCGATGGCTTTCCCCGAGGGCCACTGACCCTTGTGCGTCTGGATCGCTCGTGCCCACTGCCACGCTTCGCGTTGCACCGCACGATCAGGCTTACGGCGCCACTTCGCCCCCTCTTCAGGGTCATCGCCGCCTGCTTGGTCAGGGGCGCCCTCTGCCCACTCTTTAAGATCATCGGTCGTCGCCTGCGATCTGTGCTCTTCCGCTCGGGCAGCCGAGATCCTGATCTGCCGCATCAGCAGCTCATAGGCGCCGATCAGCGCAAGACTCGGCCATGCGGCGATACACCGTGCGATCAGCGATGGCTTCGCGATCGCGACGTTCGCCCCGAGGCTCGCCAGACTTGCGACCACCAGGAGCGTCCACGGGAGCAGACCGCCTCGCGATCCATACCGACTGGCCAGGAGCAGCGACATCGAGGCGGCCACGATGGTGCCGTCCACCGCCAGGGGGATGAGCGCCGCAGCAACAGGTTCCTCGCCGTGCTGAAGCGCGAGCCTGTACATATGGCGGAACGAGACCACGGCTGCGATGCCGGCGACCAGGAGCACGCTCGCCGTCGTGGTCCATCGAATCCACTTCTCCGCACGAGCGGGTGCGTTGTTCATCACCGCTCACCCCTGGCCGAGCAGGAACCGCCTGGTCAGCGTGAACGCATGTGCATTTGGTTCAAGTCCCCCCTCGGACACGTACTCAACGCACATGTGGAGGCCGGGTTGAACCCGAGCCTCCACTAGTTGTTTCTGCGCGAGGCCAGTCTGGTCGGCTCCGAGCGGCGCGGCACGTGGGTGTACTACTGGGTGATCCCGGCGGCGCCGAACCGGCTGTCCGGCCTGCTCCAGATCCCCGTGCGGGTGTCCGTCCCGGCGGGCTCGGGCGCGTGAACCTGCCGCTGGGGCGGCGCCTGGCCGC
>NZ_JBFAIA010000079.1:0-35585 GCF_040654455.1 Nonomuraea sp. NPDC050691 | reverse complement strand
TCGCCCGCCGTACGCTGACGCTCGGCACCGAGCCGCCGCGCGACCGCTCCGAGGCGGCGCAACGACAAACGCAGACGATGACCTCAGAACGATGGCCGTTCCGCCGCTGGCCCCCACCGCTTCGCGGCTCCTGCGGGGTGCTTCGCATGGGCGCCGGCCGCTCCACTCCGATCACACATGGCTTTGCCGGCTGAGGTCCGTACCCCCGCCCCCGATACCGCATTGTTCGTGTCCCTCGGTCGGCGTCAACTCCGTCTGTGCGGCATGTGGTGTGGGCCGCGTGGAACGCCGACGGGTGACGGCATCGGAAGACGGAGTTGACACCTCGGTCGGGACACACAATCGGGCAGCTATCGGGGGCGGGGGAAGAGTGGCCGTGGGATGCACCAGCCGCTGAGGGCGACGACGCGAGGCCGGGAAGCTCTCGGCACACCCCGTAGCGCCAGGAGTCGATCCCGCAGTGGCCCGTCCACAGGTCGCGATCAGGTGGACGCAGGCCGGACACGCCCGCGCGGCTGTAGTGCTGAACGACAAAGACCATCCCAGGACCGGCAGAGAGTAGGCCCGCTGACCGCAAAGACCCGCCTCTCGCCCTGGAGGCACCGCGTGGTGCACGACGTTGCGGCCGAAGCCGGACAGTCCGAGGCGGTACGCGTCGGCTGACTCGGGCCGTGTCGTAGGTTGGCTCAGCTTCAGGTCGTCCCAGTGGACGGGCCAGCGCCGTATCCCTCCCGGTAGTTCACCCGGTTCGCCGTCGAGTTCGACCAGGGCATAGGTGCCGTTGCGCAGCAGGCCCGTCATCCGCCCGCTCCGACCGACCAGCGACGTGGCGAAGTCCCGAGTGCATGCGGGACTGTGCAGCATGTCCACGATGGTGGCGAGCGAGCCAATGGCGTGATGGAGATCTCTCACGATCCGGCCTCGGCGATCACGGCGGACGGCGCGTGCTGTTCCTGGAGATCGGCATACCGGAAGGCGACCCGACGAGCCGCACGTGCCGGTTCGGCCGCTGGGTGGCGCGCATACAGGACTCGCCTGCGATGCCCGTTCCATCCGACGCGCCTCCAGAACCAGGCGCCGTCACACCACACGACCAGGCCGACGCTGACTGACACGAGGGCGAGCCGGTAGCCGTCGTGCACATCGCTTGCGATGCCCTGGTGAGACAGCTCCTGCTGTAGCTGCTCGGCAGCAAGCAGAGGGTTCACCGACGCGAGGCGTGGCGCCGTGAGCTGCGTGGTCATCACCCACCTCCTGAGGCCCGTGGTTGACCGGCACGTTCAGTGAAGCCGGGTGGACGGGACCTTTGAACTTCGTCGACGAGCGTTGTCGGGACGTGTTGGCGGACGAGGAAACGTCCCAAGAGAGTCTTGAAACGTCCGGGGACGTTCGGTGCACTGGATCCGTGAACGAGCGTCTACGGACAGCGATGTTGCGACACGGGGTGGCCTTGGAGGACCTGGCCGAGACATGCGGGGTGGAGCCCAAGACCGTCGAGCGGTGGATCAACACCGCCCGGGTTCCGCATCGCCGGCACAGGTGGGCGGCGGCGAAGTTACTCGCCGCTGACGAGACGTACTTGTGGCCCGACGTGCTGGAGACGAGCCAGGAGCGTAGGGGCCGGGCGAACCGGTCCGAGTTGGTCGAGATCTTTCCGGACCGGGCGAGCGTGCCTCGTGAGCTGTGGCTACGACTGCTCAGCGAGGCCCAGGAGCACGTGGACGTGCTGGTCTTCTCCGGGACGTTCTATGCCCAGACCCAGCCGAAGGTGGCACGAATGCTGGCCGAGGCAGCCGGACGCGGCGTGACGGTCCGGCTGTGCTTCGGCGATCCCACGGCCCAGGCAGTGGAAATCCGCGACCGGGAGGAGGGCTTGGGCGGAACCCTGGCGGCCAAGATCCGTTCCTCGCTGACGTACTACCGGGCATTGCCCGATCTCGACGGTTGTGACGTGCGGCTGCATTCCACGACGCTGTACGCCTCGCTGTTCCGCTACGACGATGACATCCTGGTCAACCCGCATGCGTACAGCGAACCGGCCTCGGCCAATCCGACCTTCCACTTCCGCCGACTCGACGGAGGGACGATCGCGGAGCACTACATCACGTCATTTGAGCGCGTGTGGGCCGGGGCGATGCCGTGGTCCGGCGCGGAGATCTGAGGAGCATCCCGTGGGGCGAGTCGAGTACTGGAACGACCCGAACGCACCGAAGGCGAACAGCCTGGTGCCCGCGTGCGGCACGGTCACGGTGGACGAGGCGGGACGCATCCTCATGCAGCGTCGACGCGACACCGGACAGTGGGCGTTGCCGATGGGCAAGATGGAGATCGGCGAGACCCCCACCGAGTGCGCCGTGCGCGAGACCGCGGAGGAGACCGGTGTTCGGGTCGAGCCGGTGGGCTTGCTGGGCGTCTACTCCGATCCGGGCCACATCGTGGCGTACACGGACGGGGAGATCCGGCAGGAGTACGAGGTGATGCTGATCGCCCGGCCCATCGGTGGTCAGCCGGGAGCCAACGACGAGGCGAGCGACGTACGGTGGGTGGCGCCGGAGAGCTTGTCCGATCTCGACATCCACCCCACGCAGTGGCGACAGCTCCGGGATTATCTGGAGGGACGGCACTCCCACGTCGATTGACATCCCGGAACTCCACAAGGCGAAAGTCTCAGGGTGAGTGACGAACTGAGTGACAATCGCCCTGGATCAGTCCGGACCGCTGTGGATCTCAGCGGACTGTTCTCCCAGGTAGGAGCGGGCGTTGGTCACCGTCCCGCTCCTACGGTGGTTGCCTGATAAGGAAGAGGTCCCAGGTTCAAGTCCTGGTAGCCCCACCCTTCTGACCAGCAAAAAGGCCGCTGACCGATCTTCGGGAAGCGGCCATTCTGCTGTCTGCGTGACTACCGTTCCCGATCACATCTCAAAGATGCGATCCATGGCCACCGCTCCCCCTTGGAGCACGGGCCTGATCACGATCAGCGCCCACCGGGTTCGCCCTGTTCGCGGCGGCCCGGTCGGACCTGGCCGAACTGTTCGCGGCGATGAGCGTGCTCGGCTTCGGCGTCGGCGGCTTCTCGGCCGCGATGCCCGGCGTCATCCTGGCCGTCACCCCCAAGGGTGAGACGGCGAGCGCCATGACCGCGCAGCGCCATCGGCGGCCTGATCCTCACCGCGGGCGCCGGCCCCGGCCACCTCTTCCCCGACGATCCCGACGACCCCGGCGACAGCGCCTACACCACCGCGGCGCTGGCCGGCATCGACGCCATGGCGATCACGACGCTGACAGGCCTCGGATAGTTGTCGCGTGAGATTGCGTTAGAGCGCCGCCACTCCTTATCTTGGAATAGTCGTTCCAAGATAAGGAGGTCGGCGGATGCCGGACGTCAAGCACTTCGATCCCGACGTGGCCCTGGACCAGGTGGTGCGCCTGTTCTGGGAGCGCGGCGCCGACGTCACCGGCATCGCCGACGTCGTGCAGGCCACCGGCCTGAGCAGGTCCAGCCTGTATGCCACCTTCGGCGGCAAAGAGCGACTGCAGGCCGCCGCGCTGCGCCGCTATCTGGAACGGCAGTCGCGCCCCGTGTTCGCCGCGCTCGTCACCGACCAGCGCGGCCTGCCCGCCATCACCGGCTTCTTCCAACGGCTGGTTGCGGCACGCTGCACCGGCGAGCACGCCCGCTGGGGTTGCCTGGTCACCAACACGCACACGGGCGCCGCTCGCGAGGTTCCCGAGGTCCGGGAGATTCTGAACGCCCACCACGCCGCCCTGCGGTCCGCGATGCGCGCCGCGCTGTTGACCGCGGCCGAGCTCGGCCAGGTGCGTCCTGACCTGGACCCGGAGGCGGGCGCGGAGGCGCTGGCGCTGCTGGCCTACGGGGTCAACCTGCGTTCACGGGCCGGAGCCGAGGCCGCCGACCTGCTGGCGGGCGTGCGCACCGTACTGGACGGTTTCACCCACACGAAGGAGAAGTGATGATCGATTTCCGCGTCTATGACGAGAGTGACGCCCCCGAGGCGGCCCGCCCGATGCTGGAGGCGGCCAGGAAGCGCATGGGGTTCGTGACCACACTGAACGGGGTGATGGCCGAATCACCCGAACTGCTGGCCGGATACAACGCCCTGGCCGAACAGTTCGGCAAGTCCTCCCTGCCCGGACCGGCCAAGCACGTCGTGTGGATCGTCGCCAGCGTGGAGAACGGATGCGAGTACTGCGTGGCCGCGCACTCCACCCTGGCGCTGCGCTCACGCGTCCCGGCCGAGGTGGTCGACGCCCTGCGCGCGGGCAAGCCCCTGCAGGACGAGGCGTTGGAAGCCGCCCGGCGTCTGACCCAGGCGATGGTCGCCCAGCGCGGCTGGGTGGACGATGCCGAGGTCGAGGCGTTCCTGGCGGCCGGCTACACCCGCCGCCACGTGCTGGACATCGTGCTCGGCGTCGGCATGAAGACACTGTCGAACTACACCAACCACATCGCCCACACCCCGCTGGACCCGGCCTGGCAGGGCCAGGAATGGACCCGCGATCAGGAGCTGTGATCACCCTGCTCTGCTCGCGGCCGGCCCGGGGTGAGGTCCGGCGCAGGATCGTCGCCGAGCCGTTGCGCCGCGGCAGCCGGTCGTCAGGGGCGGTGATGGGCGGCAGCTCCGGCAGAGTGCGCGGCGGCCGGCCGCAGAGCAAGGGGGACGCCCCTGCTCTGCGGCCGGCTCGTCGAACTCGCCGCTGATCAGTGGCCGGCTCAGTGTGAGCGGGCCTTCAGCGGTGCGCTGGGCAGAGGGGTCAGTTTGTTGGTGAAAACGTGGGTGGCGATGTTCTCGCCCAGCACAAGGCCGTCGCTGCCGTCCCACGGGTAGTGCACGCCCAGCCAGATTCGGCTCTGCGCGTTCTCCTGCGCCGCCTGGTCGAAGCTGGTGAACGTCTTGTTCTTGACCGGGCTGGTCGGGTCCTCGGTGGAGACGGTGAAGGTGGCGTTGCCGTTGAAGTAGCGCTTCATGACCCCGGCCCAGGCGCCGGCGAAGGTGGCGTGGCCGGAGACCCATGCGGGGAAGCACGGAGAGAAGTGCGTGCCGTTGCGGTCCACCGAGAAGGGCCGCCAGTCGGGATCTATCGCCCTGATGGCGCTCTCCGGCCGCCACAGGTCTATCACCGTCAGATACTTGGCGTCCCAGGCGGCGATGGAGGCGTCGGCCAGCGCGAGGGACACCAGAGCGTGCAAGCGCGCGCTCTCGTACTTGTCGCCCACGCCGAGCTGCTGGGCGACCTGACCGGTGTGCGTGAGGAGCTGGCCTACCGGCCGGTAGGTGTCGTCCACGTCGTTGGCCCAGAACTTGGCGGCGGCGGTCTGGTCGGCGGTGCGTTCGTTCCGGGTGGCGGCGGTGGAGGCGGCGCCGCCCAGCCGACGTACCTCGTTGACCTGGCGCTGATACTCCGGGTCGGCCAGCAGTTCGGCGTAGCTGCCGGCCCGCTGCGGAGTGTCGGGCCTGAACTGCGAGCCTGAGGTGAGCGCGAAGGGCTTGACCTGCCCCCAGAACGGCGTCCCCGCCTGGTCCGGCCTGCTGCACCCGGGATCGCCGGTGGGACGCCAGGAGCCGGGCACCCCGGCGGGCGTGTAGAGGTTGGGGTTGGCCGAGCCGTCGCCGCTGCGGAACTGCCGCATCCGCTGTACCACCGAGCTGACGACCTGGAGGTCGAGATAGTCGAAGTCCGCCGGGCTGGTGCCGAACCGGTAAGTGAAGCGCTGGTCGAGCAGGCTGGTCATGCTCGGGCTGTGTGTGGTGGCCGTGCCGTACAGGTCGAGCAGGATGTTGTAGGCCGTGCGGCCGATCACCCGCTCTTCCTCGTGATCGGTCTCGGCCACGGAGAAGTAGCTGCCCGCCTGCAGATACGGCCGGAACCTACGCACCCGCCACTTGTCGTGGTACATGGTCTCGGCGTCGAAAAGCGCGGCGTTCATCATCGCCGCCGCCCTGGCCAGCTTGCCCGGTGCCGCGTCCGGGCCGTTGAGCTGCCGGAAGACGTCCACGAGCACGGCGTTCCAGTACTGGGTCGGGTCGCCGTCGAAATGCGGCACGGCCGCGGCGGCGGGCTGTGGGGTGACGACTGCCGGGCCGGCGACCGCCATCAGGAGCGCCGCACCGAGCGCCGTGGCCCGGCGCCGCCAGCGGGTGCGCCCGCCGCCTGAGGTGCCCGCCCGTACGAAGCCCCGCGGGCGGTACGTTGCTCTGTCGTTCATCTGTGCCTCCGAATGTCGCAGGTAGGTGACCGATGGCGCTGAGTCAGATCCGAGGCGGAACGGGGCGGCGAGATGGGCCGGCAGCCCCCAGCCAGGCAGGTGGAGCAGGCATTCCTGGAGGTTCCTGGCCAGCGAATGCCACTAGGAGGGAAGAAGGCTTGTCGTCAATACGGCGGCGGCCCGTTGTGGCCGTTGGCATAGGTGCTGTCCCCGCGACTCCCGAAACCGACGAAGAGAAGACGAGACTTGAGGGTCAGAGGAGCTGGTGCAGCGGCTGGATCCGGGCCGGCTGCCCAACGGTAAAAAAGTTGAGGCCGTCGCAGCATCAAGCCAGGAGTTGATATGCGCCTCCATCACCCGGTGTAGGTTTGCGCGCGCCTCAACCCAGTGGTGGAGAAGAGTCACCCGCGAAGGGGAACGCACCCGGCCGCATCCACGCGCCGCCTCTGACGATGCGGCGGCTCAATCGCTCCGGCGCCGGCGTGTACCGGGTCGCGTGGCCGTCATCGGCTGGTAAGAAGTGACGCGGATCCGCGCTTCTAAGGTGGACGCCATGATCCCCGTACGAACAGCACTCGCCACGGCGGCACTTGCCCTGCTGGCGACGGGGTGCGGCGGGCCAGGGCAGGATCAAACCACGTCCGCCGTGACCCCCGCGCCGCCGCCGTCGACGTCCCTGACGCCTGCGCCGACCACGTCGCCGGCACCCGCGAACAAGGCTCGTGTGCCCGCCACGCTGGAGTTCTCCGCCCGGACGCTGGACGGTGCGACCTTCCGGGGTGCGAGCCTGGCAGGAAGGCCAGTGGCTTTCTGGTTCTGGGCGCCGTGGTGTCCCAAGTGCCTGTCTGAAGCGCCCGCGGTCAAGACCGCGGCCGGCCAGTACAGCGAGGTCGCGTTCGTCGGGGTCGCGGGGTTGGACACCGAGGCGGCGATGAAGGAGTTCGTGCAGCGCACCGGTACCGGTCACCTCGTGCACCTGTCGGACGCCAAGGGCGCGGTCTGGACGAAGCTGGGTGTCAGCGAGCAGTCCACGTTCGTGTTCATGAAGCCGGACGGCTCCACCGAGAAGGCCACGGGCCCGCTCAGCCAGGACGAGCTGGACGCGCACCTGCGCAAACTCCTGGGCCGGTGATTCGGCCGTGTCCGCCTGCAGCTCGCGGGAGCGGGCATGAACGATCTGCCGTTGGCTCTGGCGCTCACCGCCGGCACCGTGGCCGCGTTCAATCCATGCGGCTTCGCCATGTTGCCCGCCTACCTCACCCTGCTCCTCAACGATGAGGAGGGCGCACGTCGAGGGACTGTCGGACGGGCGCTGATGCTCGCGGCGGCGATGACCGCCGGCTTCGTCACGGTCTTCGGCCTCTTCGGGATCGTGGCCACCGCGCTGGCGGTGTCGGTGGGTGGCCATCTGCCGTGGGCGAGCCTGGGCATCGGCGTGGTGCTGGTCGGGCTGGGCCTGTGGTTGCTGTCCGGTCGCGAACTGCTGCTGCGCCTGCCGGGGCTGAGCACCGGCCGCCCCACCGCCTCGCCGCTGTCCCTGTACGGCTACGGCCTGTCGTACGCGCTGGCCTCCCTGTCCTGCACCGTCGGGCCGTTCCTCGTGGTCACCTCCGCTTCCCTGTCCGGCAGCGGGCTGCTCGGCGGCGCGGCCGCCTTCGCCACCTACGCGCTCGGCATGGGCCTGGTCATCGCCGTCCTGTCGCTGGCGGTGGCGTTCGCCCGCGCCGCCGTGGTCGCCAGGCTGCGGCGCCTGCTGCCGTACGTCTCCAGGGCCAGCGGCGCCCTGCTCACCCTGGCCGGCCTGTACGTCGTCTATTACGGCTGGTATGAGCTGCGCGTCTTGGCCGGAGGAGCGGCCGACGACCCGATCGTGAGCACCGCGACACGCGTGCAGGCCGTCATCGCCCGCTGGCTGGCGGAACTGGGCACCGGCTGGATCGTCGGCGCGCTTGCTGTGCTTGTCATGGTGGCGCTCGCGCTGCGCCTGACGCGACGACGTGATCGGACCCTTTAGACGCCGCGGAAGTGCGTTGAATATGTCGCTGTCAGGGCACTCGAACAAGGCGTAGAGAGATCAGGGCTTCCTGGCGGCCTCCTGTTCGGCGCGGCCTTGCTGGATGTGGCGCAGCCTGTCCGACCTACGTGTTCGGTTGGGTGGCCATGTCCTGGACGTCACTCCGCTTGCATCGCCGGGCCGTCGCTCGTGGTGCCCGGTGACAGTGGTTCGCAAGGACGTCAGGGTTGAATATGGGCATCTCGACCGGCTTAAAACGGAGTTTCGGTGCGCGGAAGCATGACATGTCCGGACTGTGGGGCGATGTTGCCCGGAACCGGGTCTCCGGAACCGGTGGCCAGGTGCCCGAAGTGTGCGCTGCCTCTGCAGGGACCCGCCGCGCAGGAACTCTGGCAGGTGGACCAGGCTCTCCCCGGACTGAAGGATCAGCTGACGCGGCTGCAGGCCCGCCGTACAGAACTGCTCGGCATCCTGCGCGCCGGCGCCCCGGGTCAGGGGACACCAGGCGCCGGCGCGGCGGGTCCAGGGTCGACAGGCGCGGGTGCGGCGGGTCCTGGCATGGCAGTTGCGGAGGCGGTGAGTCAGGGGCCTGCGGGTGCGGCGCCTCCCTATGGGGGCGCGCTGCCGCCGTACCCGGGAGCGGCGGCAGGGTCCGGAGCGGCAGGGGCCGGAGCTGCGGGGGCCGGAGCTGCGGGGCTCGGTGGTCCATCGCGGGAGGTGTCCCCGGGCGCCGCGAAGAACGTCCTGCTCATCCTCGGCGGCCTGCTGCTGACGGTGGCGGCGGTGGTGTTCACCGTGGTGAGCTGGGGGCTGCTCGGCATCGGCGGGCGCGCGGCCGTGCTGGCCGCGTTCACCGCGCTGGTCATGCTGGCGCCGGTGGCGCTGATCCGGCGCAGGCTCACCGCGACGGCCGAGACCGTGGCCGGGTTCGCGGTCGCGCTGCTGCTGCTCGACGGCTACGCGGCCAGGCGGGTGGGATTCGTCGGGGTCGACGCCCTCGACGTGCTGCACTACACGGCGGGAGTGCTGGGGGTCGTCGCGCTCATCTTGGTGGCCTATGCCCGGGTCACCCGGCTGCGCGGGCCCGCTCCGGTCGCCGTGGTGCTGGCGCAGCCGGTGCTGCCGCTGCTGGCCGGCGACTGGTCGGCGACCTGGCTGGTGGCCGTGCTGGTGGCCACGGCGGCGCTGGACGTCGCACTGGTCCGCTTCGGCCGGGGAGCGGTGAGGGTGACGGCCGCCCTGGCCGGCACCGGGGTCGCGACCCTCGCCCTGCTGGGGGGCGCGCCGTACGCGCTGGGGTCCCCGTCCGTCGGTGAGGCCCTGGTCAGGTCGGCGCCGCTGGTCGCGCTGGCTCTGCTCGGCGGGTTCGTGACCTGGCTGCTGGCCCGGCCGGGCAAGGCCGAGGGAGAGATCTGGGCCGCCGTGGTCACCGTCGGAACCGCGCTCACGCTGATCGCCGTGGCGGCCGCTCTGGCGCTGCCGGCGCTGGACGGCCCGGGCACGGACTGGCGTCCCCTGGCCTACCTCGTTCCCGCAGTCGCGGTGGCGCTCGCCGCCACCTGGCTTCCCTGGCGGAAGGCACGGCTGGCGGGCATGGCCACCGGCGGGCTGGTGGCGCTGCTGACCACGCTGACGCTGATGCCTCGGCTCGTTGCCACCCTGGCGGCGCCGCTCCCCTGGCTGGACGTGCTCTGGACGGGCACGTGGAACGGACGGCAGTGGCAGCCGTTCGAGACGGTGTCGCCGGCGGACGTGGTGGTGCTGGGCGTGGTGGCGGCCGGCTTCCTGGCGACGGCCGTGCGCGGCATCGGCGGGCGGCTGGTGAAGGTGGCGGTGTCCGGGGCGCTGGTGGCCGGGGCGCTCATGGTGGCGGTCGCCGCCCACGCCTTCGCGATGCCCTACCCGGCCGCGATGGCGGTGCAGGTGGTGCTGGCCGTCGCTCTGGCGATGGCCGCCACGCTGGGCCGGGCGCCCTGGTGGGCGGTGGCTTGCGCGCTCGTCGCCGGTCCGGCCTCGATACGGGCGGTCGCGTACGCGTTCGGCAGTGAGCCGGCGACGCTGATCGTGCTGCCGGTCCTGGCGGTGGCCGCCGCCGCCATGGCGCTGGCGGCCAGGCTGAAGGAGCTCCGGGTCTGGGGGCTGGGCTTCGCCGCGCTGTTCCTGGGGCTGGAGGCGGTGGCGGTGGGACTCTCGCTGGGCCTGCGCGTCCTGGTCGCGGCGAGCGTGGGATTCGCCGTGGCCGGGGTGCTGGTGCTGCTCACGTCGCTGTGGGCGGGCTCGGCCGGCCGAGGCGGTGCGAACGGCCTCAGGTACACCGGCACCACCCTGCTGTTGCCGGCCTCGTGGCTGCGGCTGGCGGCGGACGAGGTCACCGTCGTCGAGGCGTACACGGTGCCGTGCTCGCTGGTCCTGCTGGGATTCGGCTGGTGGTGGCGGCGGCGCGGCGCACCGGTTTCGTCCTGGGCGGCCTATGGCGCGGGCCTCTCCTTCACGATGCTGCCCAGCCTGGTGGCGGTCTACGCGGACACGGAATGGCGGCGGTCGCTGGCGCTCGGCGTGCTGGCGCTGGCTGTGCTGGTCTCCGGGGCCCGGTCCCGGCTCCAGGCGCCCACGGCGATCGGAGCCGTCGTGGTGGCCGGGGTCGCGGTGCGGGAACTGGCCCCGTACGTGTCGCAGATGCTCCTCACGGTGCCGCACTGGGTGCCGATCGCTGTGGGCGGGCTGCTGCTCGTGGTGGTCGGGGCGACGTACGAGGCCCGCATGCGGGACCTGCGCCGGTTGCGCGACACCCTGACGGCGATGGGCTGACGTCGCCCTTCATCACCGCGCACCGCAGACACGCGGAGGAACTTGTCTCATGTCATCGTGGGAGCTTCCTACCGTTGTGAACGCTAACAATCTCTGTGCGGCCGGTCCTCTCGGTTCTGTCGGAGCATGTGGTGGTGGTGCCGCGGAGCTAATACGACGCGAGGGAGCTCCGTCAAGGTCCGGCTCTTCGCCGCGCCGGCGCCCGGCCCACGGGGCGTGTCTCAGCTGCTCCCACCAGGACGGGTACCGGGGGCCCATGAATGAAAGTTGCAGGCCATGGCAACGGTAACGATCTGGGTGAGGGTGGGCAGTCCGTCTTCGAAAGGGCGCTGTACGCCGGGCAAGGCGGAAAGTTTCGACATCCATGGCATTCGTCGTCGCAGGCCGAACAGGATGGGGATAACACGCCGCCGCGAAACTTGCCGGAGTCGCCTTGACAGGTTTCGGTGCGGTTTCCACACTGAGTGCCGAAGCGGCCTCCTGCCGGGTCGGTGGTGAGCGGCTGGGGGTTGCCGGCCGCGTCGCATCCCGTGAGCGCTCTACCCAGCACGCGCATGCCGGCCGGCCGACGCCTCCACCTGCTGCACCTCCTGCGATTGATCCCCCCATCGACGCACGCCGGCATCCGGTCGGCAGAGAGGGTTGCCCGATGCGCAGACGCAGACCCTTATGCACCGTCATGGCCGTCCTGACGGCTGCCGCGGTCGCGGCACTCGCCGTCCTGGCCATGGGTGCCCCCGCGCTGAGCACCAGCACCAGGCCGTCCCTCACCGGCGCGATCAGCGCTCTTGCGCCGACTGCCGGATGTGGCAAGGCCCCCGGTCTGGCGAGCGGCACACACACGATTCAGAGCAGCGGCAAGAACCGCAGCTACATCCTGCGAGTTCCGGACGGCTATGACAGGAACCATCCCTACCGGCTGGTCTTCGGCTTCCACTGGCTCGGTGGCACCGCCACCGATGTCGCCACGGGACAGACCGTGCAACGGGACGTCTGGGCCTACTACGGGCTCCTGCGCCTGGCGAACAACAGCACGATCTTCGTCGCCCCCCAGGGCCTCAACAACGGCTGGGGCAACTCGGGCGGTGAAGATCTGACCTTCGTCGACGACATGGTCAGGCAGATCGAGGGAGCCCTCTGCGTCGACACGACGCAGCTCTTCGCCACCGGTTTCAGCTACGGCGGCGCCATGTCGTACGCGCTCGCGTGTGCCCGGGCGAACGTCTTCCGCGCGGTCGCGGTCCAGTCCGGCGGCCAGCTCAGCGGATGCGGCGGTGGCGCGCAGCCCATCGCGTACATGGGGATCCACGGCATCCGGGACAGCGTGCTCAACATCTCCGGCGGACGATCGCTGCGCGACAGGTTCGTCAGGAACAACGGCTGCGCCGCCCAGAGCCCGCCCGAGCCGGCGCAGGGCAGTCGGACGCACAGAGTCACCACCTACTCCGGGTGCTCGGCAGGCCATCCGGTCGTCTGGGCCGCGTTCGACGAAGGTCACATCGCCGCGCCACAGGACGGGGCCGGCGGCGACAGCGGCTCCCGGACCTGGGTCCCGGGTGAGGTGTGGAAGTTCTTCACCCAGTTCCAGAGCGGCCCCTCCCCGACGCCGACCCCGACCCCGACTCCCACTCCGGTTCCGGGCGCGTGTTCGGCGGTCATCGAGACGGTAAACAGCTGGCCGGGCGGGTTCCAGTCGACGGTGACGGTCCGGGCGGGCACCGCGCCGGTCGACGGCTGGACCGTGGAGTGGTCCTGGCCCGGCGGGCAGAGCATCAGCAGCCTGTGGGACGGCACGCACAGCGTCTCCGGCTCGGCCGTGACGGTCCGCAACGCCCCGTACAACGGCTCCATCGCGGCGGGCGCGTCCACCACCTTCGGCTTCACCGCGAACGGCACCGCGGCCACTCCCACCGCCACCTGCACCAGCCCGTGACATGTCCGCCGCCCGCACCGAGGAGGGGCCTTGCGCAAAGTGGGAGCTCTACTGGCCGCCGGCATTCTCTTGGGCGGCTCGATCGCCCTGGAGCGCCAGGCCGGCGCCCTGGAGAACGGGGTGGCCCGTACGCCCCCGATGGGCTGGAACAGCTGGAACACCTTCGGCTGTGACATCAACGAAACGTTGATCAAGCAGATGGCCGACACGATCGTCAGCTCCGGCCTGCGCGACCTGGGCTACGAGTACGTCGTGGTCGACGACTGCTGGTTCAACCCCGCTCGCGACTCGGCCGGGAACCTGCAGGGCAACCCGTCGCGGTTCCCGAGCGGGATGAAGGCCCTCGGTGACTACCTGCACGCCAGGGGGCTGAAGTTCGGCATCTACCAGGTGCCGGTGGACAGGACCTGCGCCCAGTACTTCGGCGGCTACCCGGGCGCGACCGGAAGCCAGGGGCACGAGGTTCAGGACGCCAGGCAGTTCGCCGCCTGGGGCGTGGACTACCTGAAGTACGACTGGTGCTCACCGAACGGCACCATCGACGACCAGGTCCGCACGTTCGCGAAGATGCGTGACGCGCTGGCGGCGACCGGACGTCCGATCGTCTACAGCATCAACCCGAACAGCATCCACGCGAAGACGGGGCCGCAGCGCGACTGGGGCGACGTCGCGAACATGTGGCGGACGACCGAGGACATCACCAACAAGTGGGACACCGGCCAGACCAACGGGTACCCGATGGGCATCCAGAACATCGTCAACGTCACCATCCCGCTCGCGTCGTACGCCAGGCCCGGGGCGTTCAACGATCCGGACATGATGGAGGTCGGCCGGGGCGGCATGACCGACACCGAGATGCGCAGCCACTTCGCCCTCTGGGCGATCATGGCCGCCCCGCTCATGGCCGGGAACGACCTGCGCGCCATGAGCCAGGCGACGGCGACCATCCTGAAGAACCAGAACCTGATCGCCATCAACCAGGATCCCCTCGGCCTCCAGGCACGCCAGGTCGGCAACGACGGAACCCGCCGCGTGCTGGCCAAGCGGCTCGGCAACGGCGACGTCGCGGTCGCCCTGTTCAACCAGGGCGGCACCACGACCACGGTCAGCACCACCGCGTCCGCGATCGGCCTGGCGGGCGGTTCGTTCACCCTGCGCGACGCGTGGACGAACGCCGTCAGCACCAGCGCCGGCACCATCTCGGCCACTGTGCCGTCGCACGGCACCGTCGTGTACCGGGTCAGCGGCGGCACTCCTCCCTCGCCCACGCCGTCACCGACGCCGAGCGGCCACCCGGGGGGTTGCACGGCGGCGTACCGGCTGGTCAACGACTGGGGCACCGGCTTCGAGAGCGAGGTGACCGTCAGCAACGACGGGCCGTCCCCGCTCGACGGCTGGACCGTGAAGATGACGCTGGCCGGCGGACAGACCATCACCAGCCTGTGGAACGGCGTGAACACCGGCACCAGCGGCGCGATCACCGTCAAGAACGCCTCCTACAACGGCACCATCGCCGGCAACGGCTCGACGACGTTCGGCTTCACCGCCGGCGGCGCCGGCTCGACCGCTCCCGCCGGCGTCACCTGCACGAGCCCTTAGCCGGAGCCCGCGAACCCGGCCCCCGGTCAGGGAGCCGGATCACATCGCGAGGAGAGGAAGGCACCTGAACCTCGGCGACCCGATCAGCGGCTGGAAACTGACCTGGTCGTTCCCCGCCGGGCAGGCCGTCACGCAGCTCTGGAGCGGCTCCTGCACCCAGTCCGGTGCCCAGGTCACCGTCACCAACGTGGACTACAACGGCAGCATCCCCAGCGGCGGCAGCACCAGCTCTCGGGCGTGAACCAGAAGTACAACGCCAACGACCCGACCATCAGCCACCGGTACCTGACCGCCGTCATCAAGGGCGAGCCCAACCACTGGGCCATCCGGGGCGGCAACGCGCAGTCGGGCGGCCTGTCGACCTTCTACAACGGGGCGCGCCCCGACGTGCCGGGCTACAACCCGATGAAGAAGGAAGGGGCCATCATCCTCGGCATCGGCGGCGACAACAGCCACGGTGCCGCCGGTACGTTCTACGAGGGTGTGATGACCTCCGGCTATCCGTCGGACGCCACCGAGAACGCGGTCCAGGCCGACATCGTCGCCGCCGGCTACAGGTGAGCCGGCGCCGACAACACCTGGCGGATCGCCGGTTCCCGAGCACAGGGCACCAGGGGCAGATGTCTGGTTCGTGACGACGTCATGCCCGGTCGATGATCGCGTCTCTGGTTGGCGTGGCCTTGGACCAGCAGGGTTGTACTCAGTCGATGAGAAGGAGTCGTCATGAGAGCCCTGCTGCAGCGCCGGGAACTTCGGAAGGTCACGTCCTCGTGGCACGGACCGCTCACCTGGTGCGCGGCGGCGATGGCGGTGCTGGCCCTGGTCAGCGCGCTGGGCTTGGTGGTGGACGGGCGGACGCTCATGGGGCAGGGCGTGTGGCTGAAGCCGTTCAAGTTCGCGGTCTCGTTCGGCCTGTACGCGATCACGCTGGCCTGGATGATCGCTCAGGCGGGGCGCTGGCGGCGGACGTTGTGGTGGCTGGGCACCGTGGCCGTGGGTGGGTTCGTCACCCCGGAGATCGCGGCCATCACCTTCCAGGCGGCGCGCGGCGTCCCCAGCCACTTCAACTTCTCCACCGGGCTCGACACCACCGTGTTCATGATCATGGGTGGGGCCGCGTACATGGGCTGGCTGATGACCTTCGCGATGGGGGTCTTCCTCGTGGCGCAGCGGCGGGTGGACAGGGCGATGGCGTGGGCCATCCCGCTCGGGCTGATCATCTCGCTGGCCGGCATGTCCGTCGGCTACCTGATGACCGCTCCCACGCCGGACCAGGCGGAGGGACTGGCCAGGGGGCTGAGCCTGACCACGATCGGCGCGCACAGTGTCGGTGCGCCCGACGGCGGGGCGAGCATGGCGGTCACCGGGTGGGAGACCGGCTCGGGTGACCTGCGGGTGGCGCACTTCGTCGGTCTGCACGCGCTGCAGGTGATCCCGCTGGTCGCGATCGGGCTGCGCCTGTCGGCGCGCCGCCTCCCCGTCCTGTCGAGCGTCGCCACCCGCACGGCCCTGGTGATCGTCGCGGCGTTCGGATACGCGGGGCTCACCGGGTTGGTGCTGTGGCAGGCGCAGCGCGGACAGGCGCTCCTTCACCCCGACGCCCTGACGCTTCAGGCCGCGCTCGGTCTGTGCGGGCTGGTGTCCGCGTGCGTGGTCCTGATCCTCGCCGTGTCCGCCCGGCGGATGCCCGGGTTCCAGGTCCGGGCGCTCGCCGAGCGTTGAGCCGCACGTTGAGCCGAGCGGTGACCCGTGAATCTGTCGTGAAAGGGCCTCTTCTAGGCTGCACGGGTGCAGAAGCAGGCGAAACTGATCGTCGCCGTCGTGTTCGCGGGCTTCGCGAGCGTCTACGTGGTGGCCGGCGCGCCCTCGGCGGTGGCCGTGTTCGCGGTGCAGGTGCTCTTCACCTTGCGGCGTTCGTGGTGGCTGGTGCCGGTTCAGGCCGTCCTGGCGTACGGGTCGGTGCTGGTGTTCGGCTCCTCGGTCGGCATTCTCGGCTTCGTGGGCGGCTCGCTGCTGCTGACCCCGCTCTGGCCGTTCGCCCTGGCGGTGGTGGCGAGCGCCGCGCTGCTCGGGCCTGCCGACCCGGTGATCAGCATGGTGCTGATCTCGCTGGTCGTGTACGGCCTGACCAGGATGATCGACCGGATCGACGAGGTGAACGCGGCCCGGCTGTCGCTGGCGGTGACGGCGGCGGGCGAGGAGCGGCTGCGCATCGCCGCCGAGTTGAGCGTGGGCCTGGGACGGGCGCTCTCCACGATCGCGGACGGAGCTCGTACCGGAACGCCTGACGTGGAGACGGCCCGGCGCTCGCTGGCCGAGGCCCGGGCGGCTGCGGCGAGCTACCGGGCCATGTCCCTGGCTCCCGAGATCACCACCGCCAAGGCCATGCTGACCGCCGCGGGTGTAGCCGTGGACGTGCGCGTGGGCCACGCCGAGCCGCTCGGCCCGGCGGGCGCGCTCCTGGCGGCCGTGCTCAGGGAGGCCGTGACGGACATCGTCCGGAGGTCCACGGCCGGCGTCTGCCGCATCGAGACGTTCACGGAGGGCGCCGCGGTATGGCTGCGCGTCTCCGACGACGGCGCGCGGACGGCCGGCGACGAGAACCTCGGCGACCTGCCGGAGCAGATCGAGCGGGCGGGCGGCACGCTCACCGTCGGGCTCACGGAGGACGCCCGGATGACCGTGGAGGCGACCCTGCCCGTCACGCGGCCGCCCGTCAAGCCGGCCCGCGACAGCACGATGGCGATCGCGCTGCTGACGGCCGTCCTGGTGGGGTTCTCGGTGAAGGGGCTGCTCGCGGCAGGCTCGCTGTGGCCGGCGGCGCTGCTGGCCGTCATCGTCGTGATGCAGGTGCGATCGGTCGAGGGCCGTCACCCCGTGGCACTTTCGATCATGGGGGTGCTGACGTTCGCCCCGCTGCCGCTGTTCGGGCAGGCATGGCTGGGGGTGGCGGGGTTCCTGGCGGGGCCGATCCTCCTGGCCTTCCCGTGGGCGGTGGCGCTTCCGTCGGTGGCGGTGATCGTGGGGGTCGTCACGGTCTCGGGCGTGCTGCTCGCCCTGCCGGTCCCGCTGATCGTGAACTACGCGATCAGCACGGTGGTGACCGGCCTGGTCGTGTACGGGCTGCTCAGGCTGGCCGGGATGGCCAGTGAGCTGCGCGAGTCCAGGGACGCCCTGGCCCGCGCGGCCGTCGTCGAGGAACGGCTGCGGGCCGCCCGCGACCTGCACGACCTCCTCGGGCACACCCTGGCGGCGATCCTGCTCAAGTGCGAGCTCGCCCGCAGGCTCGACGCCGAGCGCGCGCGCAAGGAGCTCCAGGACGTCCTGACGATGACCGAGCGGGCCATGGAGGACCTGCGGACGGTGTCGGGCAGGCAAGGCGAGCTGTCGCTGGCCGCGGAGGCGGAGTCGGCCCGGGCGCTGCTGTCCACGGCGGGCGTCGAGGTCGAGCTCGACCTGGGCCACGACACCCTCGGCCGGGACGTGGAGACCACGCTCGGCATCGTGCTCAGGGAGGCGGTCACCAACGTGCTGCGGCACAGCTCGGCCCGCCGCTGCGTGATCACGACCTCCGTACGGGACGGCGTCGTACGGCTGAGCGTGCGCAACGACGGCGTGCGCGCCGCGAAGGGCCGCCGCGGCTCGGCCGGGATCGGCAACCTCACCACCCGGCTGGCCGCGTTCGACGGGCGGCTGGACGTCGCCCACGAGGACGGCTGGTTCGAGCTGACGGCCGAGGCCCCGACGCTCGTCTGGGCTCCAGCCGCCTAGATCCAGCCCGCCTAAATCCAGCTCGTCTAAATCCAGCCCGCCTCGGAGGCGATGCGCACGGCGTCGGTGCGGTTGCGGGCGTTGAGCTTGGTCACGATCGCGGTGATGTAGTTGCGCACGGTGCCCGCGCTGAGGAAGAGCCGTCCGGCGATCTCGGGCGGCTCGGACCCCTCCGCGACCAGCCGCAGGACGTCGGCCTCGCGCGGGGTGAGCGGATTGTCGGCCAGGTTCCAGGCGGTGACGGCGAGCGAGGGGTCGAGGACCCGTTCGCCCCGCGCCACCTTCCTGATCGCGGACGCCAGCTCCTCCGGCGAGGCGGTCTTGAGCAGGAAGCCGTCCACCTGGGAGGCGAGCGCCCTCCGGAGGTGGCCGGGCTTGCCGTGGCCGGTGAGCATGAGCGTGCGGCAGCCCGGCAACCCGGTGCGCAGCCGCGCGGCGGCGTCGAGGCCGTCGATCGCGCCGGGCATGTCGATGTCCAGGACGGCGACGTCCGGCCGGTGCACCAGGGCGGCGGCCACCGCCGCGTCCCCCGACTCGACCGCCTCCACGATCTCGATGTCGGGTTCGAGGCTGAGCAGGGTCACGAGCGCTTCCCTGATGACGTGCTGGTCCTCGGCCAGGAGCATACGAATCACCTGACCATTATGTCCGGATCATGATGACGTCATGGCGAGGTCGTGAGCGGCTCTCTGGCGGCTGAAAACGCAGATCAGCAGGCTTGGAGCCATGACAGAAGCAGTGCGGTTGGACACGGTGAGCAAGGTGTACGGCAGGGGCCGGGGCGCGGTGGCGGCCCTGCGCGAGGTGTCGGTCGGCATCCCGCGGGGCACCTTCACCGCCGTCATGGGCCCCTCCGGCTCAGGCAAGAGCACGTTCCTGCACTGCGCGGCCGGGCTGGACGTCCCCAGCTCGGGCTCGGTGCGGCTGGGCGGCACCGACTTGGCGGGCATGGACGAGAACGCGCTGACCGAGCTGCGGCGGCGCCGGGTCGGCTTCGTGTTCCAGGCGTTCAACCTGGTCTCCGCGTTGACCGTGACCGAGAACATCACGCTGCCGCTGATGCTGGCCGGCGCCCGGGTGGACCGGGCCTGGCTGGACGAGGTCGTCCACAGGGTGGGGCTCGGAGGGCGTACCGGGCACCGTCCCGCCGAGCTGTCCGGCGGCCAGCAGCAGCGGGTGGCGATCGCCAGGGCGCTGGTGACCAGGCCGGAGGTGGTGTTCGGCGACGAGCCGACCGGCGCGCTGGACACCATGACCGCCCGCGACGTCCTGACCCTGCTGCGGGAGGTGGTCTCGGCGCTCGGCCAGACCGTGGTGATGGTGACGCACGACCCGGTGGCCGCCGCGTACGCCGACACCGTGCTCTTCCTGGCCGACGGCCGGATCGTGGACGCGATGACCGCTCCGGCCGCCGAGAAGGTCGCCGAGCGCATGACCCGGCTGGGGGCGTGGAAGTGATGATCTCCTTCGCGTTGAAGACCATCGGCCGGCGCAAGGCCGGGTTCGCCGGGGCGTTCGTGGCGCTGCTCTGCGCGGCCGCCCTGGTCACCGCCTGCGGGATGCTGCTGGAGACGGGGCTGCGCGGCACGGTGACGCCCGAGCGGTACGCCGGCGCCCCCGTCGTCGTGGCGGGCGACCAGTACGTCAGGCAGACCAAGGAGAGCGGCAAGGAGAAGGCCAAGCTCCTGTCCGAGCGCCGGTGGATCCCGGCGGCCCTCTCCGAGGAGATCCGGCGCGTCCCCGGCGTCACGAAGGTGGTCACCGAGGTGACCTTCCCCTACGCCGGGTACACCGCTCACGGCTGGGAGTCGGCCGCGCTCACCCCGTTCACGCTCGCTCGGGGCCGTGCCCCGAGGGCCGCGGGCGAGGTCGTCGTGGACGCGCGCCACTCCGGCAAGGCGATCCCCGGCCACCGCGTGGTGGGGGTGACCGCGCAGGCCCTGCCGGGCCAGGACACGATCTTCTTCGCCACCGGCGAGGCTCGCCGCCTGGCCGGGCGCGAGGGGCTGGTGACGGCGATCGGCGTCTGGCCCGCGGTCGACGTCCGGCCTGGGAGCCGTGTCTGGCCTGGGAGCCGTGTCTGGCCGCAGGCCGAGCTCGCCGCCAAGGGCGCCGTGGCCCACACCGGCGACGCGCGGGGCGCGGTCGAGTTCCCCGAGGCGGAAAACTCCCGGGTCAAGCTCGTCAGCCTGGGCGGCGCGCTCGGCGGCACCTCTCTGCTGGTGGCGATCCTCGTCGTGGTGGGCACGTTCGCCCTGTCCATGCAGGAGCGCCGGCGCGAGATCGCCCTGCTGCGGGCCGTCGGCGCCCTGCCGCGGCAGGTCAGGCGGCTCGTCGGCGGCGAGGCCCTGCTCGTCGGCGTGGCCGCCGGGCTGCTCGGGTCGGGGGCCGGGATCCTGCTCGGGTTCTGGCTGCGGTCCAGGTTCGTCGCGCTGGGCGCCATGCCCGCGAACCTGGGGCTGGTGGTCAGCCCGTTCCCCGCGATCGTCGCGGCGCTGACCACTCTGGTGGCCGCGTGGGTGGCGGCGCGGGTCTCCGCCCGCCGTACCGTGCGGATCAGGCCGGTGGAGGCGCTGGGAGAGACGGCGATGCCCGCCGCCCGGCTCCCGGTGGTGCGGCTCGTCGCGGGCCTGCTCGCCGTCGCCGGCGGCGTGGTGCTGACGATCGTGCTGTCCGGCCTGAACACGGAGGCGGCGGCCGGCCCCGTCACCATGCTGACCGCGCTGGTGTGGACGGTCGCGGTCGCCCTGCTCGGGCCGGTCGTCGCGCGGGCGGTGACGGCACTGCCGCTGCGGGCGCCCGGCGTGGCCGGCCACCTGGCGCGGAAGAACCTGCTCGCCGGGCCCGTACGGCTGGCCTCGGTGATCGTGCCGTTGACCCTGATGACGGCGATGACGTGCACGATCCTGTTCGTGCCGGCCACGATGGGACACGCCGCCCAGCGCGAGGTGGCCGCGGGCGTCAAGGCGGACCACGTGCTCGCCCCGGGCGCGTCCCCGGCCGCCGTACGCGGGGTGCCCGGCGTGCGCGCGGTGACCGAAGTGCTGCGCACCTCGGTAAGGATCGACCTGGAGAAGTACGCCGCCCAGGCCGTCACGCTCGACGGCCTCGACCGGACGATGGACCTGGGCGTGGTGGCGGGCTCGCTGGACGGTTTCGGCGACACGTCGGCGGCGATCAGCCGCACCGCCGCGTCGAGGCTGGACGCGGGCCTCGGCGACCGGCTCTCCCTGGTGCTCGGCGACGGCACGCCCGCCGAGGTGCGGATCGTCGCGGTCTACTCGCGCGGCCTGGGCTTCGGCGACCTGACCCTCTCGCACGGGCTGGTCGCGGGCCACGTGGACGATCCCCGCGGCACCCTCCTGGTGGCCGGCGGCGCACGCGACGCGCTTCCCGCCGGGACCGCTCCCGGAGATGACCCGGCGGGCTCCGCCGACGCGGCCGTCGCGTACGTCGCCATGGGACTGATCATCGCCTTCTGCGCGATCGCCGTGGTCAACACCCTGGCGATGTCCACCCTCGCCCGCTCGCGCGAGCTCGCCCTGCTGCGCGTGGTGGGCACGACCCGGCGGCAGGCGGCCCGGATGCTGCGCACGGAGACGCTGACGGCCCTGTTCGTCGCCGTGGTCATCGGCACGCTGGTCTCGCTGGTCACGCTCGCGGCGTTCAGCAGGGGGATGACCGGGTCGGCGCTGCCGTACGTGCCGCCGCTGACGTACGGCGGGGTGATCGCCGCCGTGGCCGCGCTGGCGCTGACCGCCACCGCGGTCCCGGCCAGGTTCGCCCTGCGCCCCCGGCCGGCCGACCTGCTCGGCGCCCGCGAGTGACGCCAGAGGTGCTCACGTCCGGGGTGTCATCCGAAGTGCCCGCGTGCGGTGCGGATGGTCAGGCTGCCGTACGTGAGCTCTCCGGTGACGCGGACGTGGAGCCTGCCGGGGCGTGCGTGGTTCGCCGCCTCGCAGGTCACGCTGCCCCACTCGCTGTGGACGCCGTCGGTGTTCGCGCTCGCCCCGGGGGGCAGGACGATCGCCGCGGAGCCGTACACGAGCCGGAGCTCGATGTCGGTCTCCGGGTATCGGATGAGGGCCTGCGACAGGTCCAGCCGTACCTTGCCGTACTCGGAGTCGACGCGCAGCAGGCGCGGGACGTGCCAGTCGCCCACGCGCCTGACGGGTCCGTGCCTGGACGTCAGGTGGACCATGTCCTCCGGCAGGTCGGAGACCGTCGGGAGGAGGTCGTCATGGGAGCTCGCGGTGAGCGCGCGTTCGAGCCGCTGCTCCATCTCCCCCGCGCTGAGTCGTCCGTCGGCGAAGGCCTGCTGGATCCGGCCGACGGCCCTCTCGCGGTCGTCGTCGGAGACGTGCGCCGGCACGGGCTGCGGGATCATCGGCTCACCGCCCGCTTGTAGAGGCGGGTGGCCAGGGGGACGAACACGACCAGGAGCAGCACCGACCAGAGCAGCGAGGTCGTCACCGCGTGCCGCAGCGGCCAGGCGCCGGGCGCCGGCATGGCGGAGGCGGTGTTGCCGAAGAGCTCGCGCACGGCCTGGATGATCGTGGAGACCGGGTTCCACTCGGCGACGGCCTTCAGCGGCCCGGGCAGGCGGGCGCTGTCGACGAACGCGTTGGACAGGAAGACCATCGGCATCGAGACGACGGTGACCACGTTGTTGTAGACCTCGGGCCTGCGCAGGGCCAGCGCGACCGCCGCGGTCACCCAGGAGAAGGCGTAGGCGAACAGGAGCAGCAGGAGGAAGCCCAGCACGGCCTCGTGCGGCGCCGAGTGGACCCGCCAGCCGACGGCCAGCCCGACCAGCGCCATCGTGGCGATGCTGGTGACGTTCATGAGGGCGTCGCTGACGGTCTGGCCGGTGAGGACCGCCGACGGCGCCATGGGCAGGGTGCGGAACCGGTCGAAGATGCCCTTCCGCAGGTCCATCGTGAGCGTGTAACCGGTGATCTGGGCGCTCGTGACGATCGTCTGGACGAAGATCCCGGGGATCATGTACTCCCGGTACGACATGCCGGGCAGGTCGATCATGCTGCCGAACACGTACGCGAACAGCAGCACGAACACGATCGGCAGGATGATCACCCCGCCGAGCAGGTCGGGAGCTCGCCTGATCTTGAGGGCGTCGCGCCGGGCGATCGTCATGCCGTCGGCCAGCGCGATCCGGAGGGTGTTCATCGGGAGTGCTCCTCGGCGGGTTCGACGGCCTGGTGGCCGGTGAGGGTGAGGAACACCTCGTCCAGCGTCGGCCGGCGCAGCCCGGCGTCGCGGACGGTGACGCGTTCGGCGGCCAGGCGGCCGAGGGCGGTGGTGAGCGAGGCGGCGCCGTCGTTCACCGGGATCGTGACCTGCAAGGACGTGGTGTCGGCCCGCACGCCTCCGGCGGCCAGCGGCGCCAGCGCCCGCCGGACGGTCTCCAGGTCCGCCGCGCTCGACACGGTCACCTCGATCCGGTCGCCGCCGACCTGGTCCTTGAGCTCGTCGGTGGTGCCGAGCGCGATGACGTGGCCGTGGTCGACCACCGCGATCTTCTCGGCCAGCCGGTCGGCCTCCTCCAGGTACTGGGTGGTGAGCAGCACGGTCGTGCCGCCCGCGACGAGTTCGGCGATGACGTCCCACAGGCTCGCGCGGGCGCGGGGGTCGAGGCCGGTCGTTGGCTCGTCCAGGAACAGCACCGGCGGGTCGGCCACGAGCGCGCCGGCCAGGTCGAGGCGGCGTCGCATGCCGCCCGAGTAGCCCTGCACCGGGCGGTCGGCGGCGTCGGTCAGGTCGAAGCGCTCCAGTAACTCCCGGGCGCGCCGCCGGCTGCGTCCGGCGCCCAGGTGGTAGAGGCGGCCGACCATCTCCAGGTTCTCGGCACCGGTGAGGTGGTCGTCCACGGCGGCGTACTGGCCGGAGGCGCCGATGCGGGAGCGCAGCAGCGCCGCGTCGCGGGCCACGTCGAACCCGGCGACGGTCGCGCGACCGGCGTCCGGCTTCACCAGGGTGGTCAGGATCCGCACGGTCGTCGTCTTGCCGGCGCCGTTCGGGCCGAGCAGCCCGAACACCGTGCCCTCGGGGACGGACAGGTCCATCCCGTCGAGGGCGACGACGTCGCCGTACTTCTTGACCAGCCCTTCGGCGATGATCGCTGGGGACATCGACTTCTCCTTCTGCCTCGATCGGTGCGAATGAGGGCACGACGGGATGGCGGGCGGTCGCCTGGCGATCGTCCGGTCACGCTGCGTTCAGATCAGATGTCGAGGTCCTCCACGGCGGGATACCTGCCGAGGCCGGCGATCAGGTCGTAGAACTCCTCAGGGATCTTGCCGCGCAGTTCCTCGACCGTGTCCACGACCTCGAGCGTGGCCTCGCCCTCGATGAAGCCCCAGCTCGAGTCGGCCAGGCCGAGATAGGTCCGCCACGCGCCGCGGGAGAACATGCCCTCCAGCCAGTTGTCGCCGCCGGAGTTGTCCGTCCAGTCCGCTGAGCGGTCCACGTGCAGGACGTACCTGCCCTGGCGTGAGCGGTACACCCGGAACATCTCCACCCGGTTGCGCTGAGTACGCCCCCATTCACCGAGCAACACCCCGGAGAAGCGCTGCTTGCGGCCGGCGCCCTGGCCGACCTTGACGATGATCTCGTCGTATCCCTCCTGGCGGCCTTCCTCCATCTCGACATAGCGCCGCAGCGCCACGCTGATCGCCGTCGACAGCTTGCCTCCGGCGAGCTCCTGCGCCCGCTGGAACAGCGGCAGATCCTCGTCGGAAACGTAGATCGTCTTGTTGGGCATCGTTCCATTCCTCGTTCCCTATACGCATAAGCGTACGTATATGGAGAAGGAAGGGCAAGGGCATGGCGAAGGGGCGTGCGGCACTGGTGCCGCACGCCCCTTCAGGCGCTCTCAGTGATGCGCGCCGCTACCCGAGAGCCTTGCGGTAGCGCAGCTTCGTGATGGGCACCCGGTCGGTGCGGTCCATGACCACCGCGCCGTCGTGCCGCCAGCCGTCGCGCTCGTAGAAGGAGCGCGCGCGGGTGTTGCCCTCCAGGACCCAGAGGCTCGCCTCGGCGTACCCGGCGGACGCGACGGCGTCGAGGACGGCGGTGATCAGTGCCTTGCCCACACCGGTGCTCCACACGTCGGGGACCGTGTAGAGCGAGCCGATCATGCCCACCCGCGTGGGGTCGTCGTCCTCGTCGTCCGTGGGGTGGAAGCGTGAGTACCCGACAAGGCCCCGGCCGTCAGCCCGCTCGACGGCCAGCGTGCCGGCCCGCGGGCCTCCGGCGTCCGCCAGCAGCCCCTCCCAGGCCTTCGTCAGCGCCTCATGATCGAGGCCGTCGAGGTACTCGTCCGTCATGACCCCCCGGAAGGCGGCCCGCCATGACGCCATCTGGACCGTGGCGAGAGCCGGGGCGTCCTGCCGGGTGGCGGGCCTGATGCTGTGCGTCACGTGGTCTTCTCCCGGGGAGGGGTGGCTCTTCGGTGCTCGCAGACGCTAGCCGGGACCGGACGGGGCGCGCAAAGGCGATCATTGACGCCATGCGCGCACGACTGCACGGCTTCCGCTGGGTCGATCTCGACCGGGGACGGGGTGACTGGGACTCCGCTCACGCCTGTGAACTCCTGGAGATGGAGATCGGCTCCCGGGGCGGGCCCGGATCGGACGTCTTCCATGTCACCGTCTGCACCCCGTCGGCCCTGGCGGAGCAGCTTCACCGCCACCCCTTCCTCATCGGCCGGCACTGGCTCTTCGTGCCGGAGCTGCGTCCCGACGAGGTGACCGCCTGGCTCGCCGACCGGATCGCCGTCCTGTCGGCGCCGACGTGGGAGGAGCTGGCCGAGAAGATCGGCCGCATCGGAGCCTGGGAGTTCGAGGACTACGACGACTGACCTTTGCCGTCCCTCCTTGGCCGGCGTCCCTCCTCGGTCGGGTCGCCCTGGGGGTTGAATGGGACGCTCACAAGAGCCCAGCGCGAGCAAAGGCGGCACCATGACCACACTTGAGAACCGGCCGAACACCGCCCTCCTCGTCGTCGACGTGCAGAAGGGCGTCGTGGAAGGAGCTCACGAGCGCGACGCGGTCGTCGCGAACGTCGGCGGCCTGGTCGAGCGGGCCCGGCGGGAAGGGGTTCCCGTCGTCTGGGTCCAGCACTTCGACGAGCATCTCGCCCGGGGCAGCGACGAGTGGGCGATCGTGCCCGAGCTGAAGCCGGACGAGTCGGAGCCGCTGGTGGAGAAGAGCTACGGCGACTCGTTCGAGGACACGACCCTGGAGAGCGTGCTGTCAGGGCTCGGCGTCGGACGGCTCGTCGTCGTCGGTGCGGAGACCGACGCGTGCATCCGCTCGACCCTCCACGGCGCGCTCGTCAGAGGGTACGATGCGACGCTCGTCGGCGACGCCCACACGGCGCAGGACCAGACGGCCTGGGGAGCGCCGCCGCCCGACCAGGTCATCGCGCACACGAACCTGTACTGGCGCTACCAGACGGCACCCGGGCGGACGGCCGGGACGGTCGCGGCCAAGGACGTCGACTTCGGCGGAACGCCTTCCTGAACCCGTCCGTCCTCCCGGACCGCCCCCTTTCCCGGATTGCCCCCTTTCCCGGACCGTCCGCTCTCCCGGACCTGTCACCTCTCCCGTTTTCCGGGCCTGTCCCCCGCTCGGACCTCCCGCGTGCGCGCCGATACGCGCGGGCGGGGAGGTCCGCCGGCCGTCGGACCGGCTGTCAGGCCAAGTGACGCAGCGCGTCGCCCCGCCGGTCCACGGCGCGGGCCCCGAGCAGCACGGGAACCGCGAGGAACGCGAGTCCGGCCGTCAGGAACGCCGCCGAGCCCGGCCGGTCCACGAGGCCGCCCGCCAGCGCGACCGCGCCCGGCACCGCCGGCTGCGCGACCCCCCACGACGATCCGAGGAAGGCGAACCAACGCGGGCGCTCCTCCTCGGGGGCGGCGTCGGCCACCAGGGACTGCCAGCGGCCCAGCAGGACGCCGCACGCCGCGGTCCAGGCGAGGTACGCGACGACGGTGAAAGCCACCTCCCCCGCCCACGCCATCAGCAGGGCAAGCAGGCCGAGCGGGGCGGTGCCCGCGGCCAGCACGACGCGGTGGGCGCGGCCGGTCAGCGGGCGCCGGGTCGCCCACAACGCCGCCGGGGAGAGCGCGGCGGCCCCGGCGAGGACGACGCCCGGCAGCCAAGGGGCCGCGCCGCGCTGCAACAGCGCCAGCGGCAGGAACATGACCACCGCCAGGTAGCCGGCCGCGAAGGCCGTCGCGGCCAGCGTGTAGCGCAGCAGCACTCCCGGCGGCCGCCAGCGGGCCGAATGCGCGGCCCGTACCGGCTGGTCAGCGGCTTCCTGGGGGAGGTAGGCCAGCGCCACCGCGGCGGCGGCCAGGCAGGTGAGGCCGTCGGCCACGGCCAGCCAGCGCACCCCCAGCGGCAGCAGCACCGCGGCGACCAGTCCGGCGCCCGCTCCCGCCGCCACCAGCGCGCCGCCCAGCAGGCCGTACATCTGCTGGCGCTGCTCCCCCTCGGTGACCCGGGCCACCAGCTCCTGCGTCGCCGGCTCGTAGATCTCGAAAGCGAGCCCCACCAGGGCCACCGCCGCCAGCACCTGCACCGGAGTGCTCGCGAGCGCCAGGACCAGCAGCGACACGCCCGTCGCCACCAGGCCGGCGGCCATCACGGTCCTGGGCGGCAGCCGGTCGAGCAGCAGTGCCCCGCCCCAGCGCGAGACCAGCGCCGCGACGCCGAAGACGGTCAGGGCGACCGGGGCGAGATCCGGGCCGGCGAACACCGCGAGGAAGGCGATGGCGTACGCGCCGAGCTGGTTGAGGACGCGTACGCACAGCAGCGCCTTGGCGGCCCTCGGAAGGCTGGTGAGCACCCGTTCCCCTGTCGTCCTGGCTGGTCAACGGCCCGCAAAGTATGCCAGGGCGCACCGACAGTCCCGCGTCCCACGAGTGCGGAGCGGCTAGGCGGGGCGGGTCGCGGCGGCCAGGAACATCGGGACGGCCAGGAGCAGCCGGCCCCGCCGAGCCCGGTCGTGCTGGTCGGCGAGCCAGGCGTCGTGCTCGCCCTGGGTGATCGCCCCGGCGGCGAGCGCGCCGCGCGCCAGGTTCGTGACCATGGGCAGCGACGTCGCGTCGGTGAGGACCGCCGTGTGCACCTCGACGTGGACGTCCGTGAAGCCGGTCGTGAGGAGCAGGTCGCGGTGGCGGCGGGCGGCGCGCGGGTCCGGGATCCGGTCGGCGCGGGCGTGCACGATCGCGCGGGTGAGCAGCGGGTCGCCGGCGTCGATGATGATCGCGTCCCAGTCCTGGCCGGCGAGCGCGACGCGGCCCCCCGGCGACAGCACGCGGACGGCCTCGCGCAGGGCACGCTCCGCGTCCCCCAGTTCGTGGAACACCTTGTCCGCCCGGTAGGCGGCGACCTCGCCGTCGCCGAGCGGCAGGTCGTACGCGTCGCCGAGCCTGAAGTCCGCTCCGGGCCACCTGTCGCGGGCGATGCCGATCATCTCGGCGTCGAGGTCCACGCCGACCGGCCTGGCGCCGCGCTCGCGGAGCTCCGCGACGGCGCGGCCCGCGCCGCAGCCCACGTCCACCACCGGTGCCCCCGTCTCCAGCCGGAGCAGCTCGTACGAGCGCTCGCGCAGGGCGGTGGCGCCGGGAAGCGCGTCGGCGGCGTCGAGGAGGCTGATGAGTTCGCTGGTGTTCGGCATGCGGATCAGCATGGATCTTCATGTCGACATGAGGTCAAGTGCTGGCCTGATGTCGGGGTTTGCGGGAGTCGGCAGGGGGAAACCGGTTGGTCATGCCGGAGTGGTTGCAGGCGGGCGGCTGGGGGCTGCTGGCGGGGTTAGCGCTGGTGCTGGGGGCGCTGGTCGGTTACGTGGTGCGGTTGCCGCAGCGGGTCGTCGCGTCGGTGATGGCGTTCGGCGCCGGGGTGCTCATGTCCGCGGTGTCGTTCGAGCTGATCGACGAGGCGCACGAGCGGGCCGGTCTGGCGCCCACGGTCGCCGGGGCCGTGACCGGCGCGGTCCTCTACACCGTCTGCAACATCCTGCTGGCCCGCCGCGGCGCGCGGCATCGCAAGCGTTCCGCCGGGCGGCAGCCTTCCGAGCAGGAGCAGGGCGGCTCGGGCACGGCGATCGCGCTCGGCGCGGTGCTCGACGGCGTGCCGGAGTCGGTGGTGATCGGCGCGAGCCTGCTCGGCGGGGGCGCGGTGAGCGCGGTGACCGTGGCGGCGGTGTTCATCAGCAACGTGCCCGAGGGGCTGTCCAGCGCGGCCGGGATGCGGGGGGCCGGGCGGTCGAAGGCGTACGTGTTCGGGCTGTGGAGCGGGATCGCGGTGATCAGCGGCCTGTCGTCGCTGGCGGGGTACGCGCTGCTGGGCGGGGCTCCGGCGGCCGTGCTGGCGGGCATCATCGCGCTGGCCGGCGGCGCGATCCTGACGATGGTCGCCGACACCATGATTCCCGAGGCGTTCGACAACGCGCACCTGATGACCGGGCTGATCACGCTGGCCGGATTCCTGCTCGCGTTCGCGGTGTCGAAGGCGGGCGGCTGAGGCTGCCGCTCGAACCGCATCAAAGATCGCATCAGCCCCATGAGGTGCTAAAGCGCTTTTTTGGGGCAGGTGACCGCAATGCGGACGACTGATGAAGCTCGGAGGTGTTCGTGGTGACCGGATCCACGATCTCGCTGGGCGTCGAGGAAGAGTTCCACGTCGTCGACACGCGAACCCGGCACCTGGTCCCGCGGGCGGGGATCCTCCTCGACATGCTGCCGGAGGACTGCTTCACCAAGGAGCTCCAGTGCTCCACGCTTGAGGCCAACAGCAGGCCGTTCCGCGGCCTGGAGGACCTGGCACGCGACCTCGGCGGCATGCGCGCGATGGTGGTGCGCAGGGCGGAGAGCCTGGGTCTCGGCATCGTGGCGGCCGGCAGCATGCCGCTGGCCGACATCGACCGGATGAAGGTGTCGCCAGACCCGCGCTACGAGCAGATGCTCGACGACTACCAGCTCCTCACACGCGAGCACCTGATCTGCGGGACCCAGGTCCACGCCGAGGTGACCGACCCCGAGCTGGCGCTCGCCCTCGCGCACCGGCTGTCGCCGTGGACGCCGCCGCTGCTGGCGCTCAGCTCCAGCTCGCCGTACTGGCTCGGGTCCGACACGGGGTACGGCAGCTACCGGACCATGGTGTGGCAGCGCTGGCCCACGGCCGGGCCGATGGCCCGCTACGACTCCGTGGCCGACTACGAGCGCATGATCGGCGACCTCATCGACTCGGGTGTGATCACCGACCCCGGGATGATCTATTTCGACATCCGGCCGTCGGCCCACGTGCCGACCGTGGAGCTGCGGATCTGCGACTCCTGCCCGCGCGTGGAGGACATCGCGCTGATCGCCGGGCTGTTCCGGGCGCTGGTGGCCCGGGAGCTGGAGGACGTGCGGCGCTCCCCGGGGCTGGAGGTGCCGCTGGAGGGCGTACGGGCGGCGACCTGGCAGGCGGCGCGCTCCGGGCTCGAAGGCGAGCTGGTCGACCCGGTGGAGGGCGTGCCCAGGCCCGCGGCCGAGGTGGTCACCGGGATGGTGGAGAGCCTGCGGCCGTACCTGGAGGAGGCCGGTGACTGGGACCTGGTCTCCGGCCTGGCCCGCGACGCGCTGGCCAGGGGCAGCTCGGCGGCGCGGCAGCGCGCGGCGTTCGCCCGGCGCGGGCTGCTGGGCGACGTGGTGGACATGCTCCTCGCCGAGACGCGGTCCGGCGGATGGGAGCCCCTGGGCGGTGGCAGCTCGCCGGACCGGCCGGCCGCCTGAGGCGACGGGGACCCCACGGGTTCCCGTACGAGGCGATGTTCCACGTGAAGCAATCGGCCGCGTGACGCGCTGACGTGCCCACAGGGGGCCACGGTGCGGCGGATCCGGCGGGTGAGGACTGATGTGAGATGACGGAAGGTGGATGACGCATGTGCGGGCTGACCGGTGAGATGCGCTTCGACGGGAAACCGGCGGACATGGGCGCTGTGGACCGGATGACCGAGTCGATGCACGAGCGGGGACCCGACGGCTCCGGCCTGTGGGGGATGGGGCCGGTCGCCCTGGGACACAGGCGCCTGAAGATCATCGACCTGTCCGACAAGGCGGCCCAGCCCATGGTGGACGGAGAGCTGGGCCTCGCCGCGGTCTTCAACGGCTGCCTGTACAACTATCGCGAGCTGCGCGACGAACTGCGCGCCGCCGGCTACCGCTTCTTCTCCACCTCCGACACCGAGGTGCTGGTGAAGGCGTTCCACCGGTGGGGCGGCGAGTGCGTCGACCGGTTCAAGGGCATGTTCGCCTTCGCGGTGGCCGAGCGCGACACCGGCCGGCTGACGCTGGGCCGCGACCGGCTCGGCATCAAGCCGATGTACCTCACGCGGAGCGGCGACCGGCTGCGCTTCGCCTCCACCCTGCCCGCGCTGCTGGCCGCCGGCGACGTGGACACCACGATCGACCGGGTCGCCCTGCACCACTACATGACCTTCCACTCCCTGGTGCCGGGCGAGCGGACCATCCTCAACGGCGTCAGCAGGCTGCCCGCCGCCACCGTACGAACCTACGAACCCGACGGCACCAGCACCGACCGCCACTACTGGGACCCCGCGTACACCCGCTCGGCCCTGCCGGAGTACGCCGGCCTCGGCGACGACGAGTGGCGGGAGGCCGTGCTGGAGGCGCTGCGCGCGGCCGTGCGCCGCCGGATGGTGGCGGACGTGCCGGTCGGCGTGCTGCTGTCGGGCGGCCTGGACTCCAGCCTGATCCTCGCGCTGCTGGCCGAGGAGGGGCAGGAGGGGCTGGCCACGTTCAGCATCGGCTTCGAGGCGGCGGGCGGCGAACGCGGCGACGAGTTCCACTACTCCGACCTGATGGCGCGGCGCTTCGGCACGGACCACCACCGCATTCGCATTCCGGACAGCCGCCTCGTGACCGGGCTGGAGCAGGCCGTGCGGTCCATGAGCGAGCCGATGGCCAGCCACGACTGCGTCGCCTTCCACCTGCTGTCGCAGGAGGTGGCCGAGCACGTCAAGGTGGTGCAGTCGGGGCAGGGCGCCGACGAGGTGTTCGGCGGCTACAGCTGGTTCCAGCCGCTGGCCGGGGTGCCGCGCGAGCGGGCCGGCGACGCGTACCTGGCCGCGTTCGCCGACCGGCCGCACGAGGAGCTCGCGGGTATCGTGAGCCCCGAGTACCTGCTCGACGACGACGTCAGCGGCGCGTTCGTGCGCGCCCACACGGGCCGGCCGGGCGCCGACACCGCGCTGGACGCCGTCCTGCGGCTGGAGACCACCGCCATGCTGATCGACGACCCCGTCAAGCGCGTCGACAACATGACCATGGCCCACGGCCTGGAGGCGCGCACCCCGTTCCTCGACCACGAGCTGGTCGAACTGGCCGCCGCCTGCCCCGACGGGCTCAAGCTCGCCGACGGCGGCAAGGGCGTGCTCAAGGACGCCGCCCGCCGGCTCCTCCCCGCCGAGATCATCGACCGGCCCAAGGGCTACTTCCCCGTCCCCGCCGTGCGCCACCTCGACGGGCCCGTGCTCGACCTGGTCCGCGACGCGCTCACCGCCCAGGCGGCCCGCTCGCGCGGCCTGTTCCAGCCGGCGTACGTCAAGACGCTGCTCGACGACCCCGGCCGCGACCGCGCCACCACCGGCGTCAACACCCTGTGGCAGCTCGGGCTGCTGGAGCTGTGGTTGCAGGCCCAAGGAGTCTGATGGCGCCGTTCCCCGCGCTGCCGTTCCCCGCGCTGCCCTCCCCCGCCGGCCTGGCCGCCTGGGGGTGCTGGAACCCGTCGCCGGCGCCCGACCGCGGCGCCGTGGCGTACGTCAGCGACCGGGACGGGTGTCCCCGCGTGTGGATCCAGCCGCTGGCCGGCGCGCCGGCGGGCCGTGCGGGTGTTCCGGCGGGATACGGGGAACGCGCCGTGGAGAGCGCCGATCGGGGGTCGCCCGGCCCGGCGGGCTCGGGCTTCCGGTCAGAGGGGGACGGCGCGCAACCCGACCTGGTGGGCGGCGTGGCCGCGTGGCCCGTCGAGACCGGTCCTGAGCCGGTCTGCGACGTCTCATGGGCGCCGACCGGGGCGCGGCTGGCCGTTCTCGTCGCGCCCGGCGGTGGTGAGCACACCCAGGTGTGGACGGTACGGCCGGACGGGGGCGACCTGCGCCCGCTCGCCGCGCCGCCCGGCGGCTCCGCGTCGTTCGTCCGGTGGACGGGACGCGGCGAGGTGCTGCTGGTCGCCGAGACGTCGGCTTCGGGACTGACCGAGGCCGTGCTGGTGGACGCCGCCACCGGAGGCCGCGAGGTCGTCGCCGCGGGCCCGTTGCTGCAGCCGGCCGCCGTGAGCCGCGACCACGCCACGCTGCTGCTGCGCCGGGGGCCGAGGGGCGCGCGGCGGATGTCGGTGATCGACTGCGGGCCGGGCTCGAACGAGGAACGGCCGCTGCTGGCCGACCTGCCCGGCTCGACCGACTACGGCATCCTGTCGCCGGACGGCAAGACCGCCTACCTGCTCTCCGACGCGGGCCGCGACCGCCCGGCCCTGCTGACGGTCCAGGGCGATGCGCGGTCGTACGCCGTGCCGGCCGCGGCGGCGCCGGCCGGGCGCGGGGACGCCGTACCGGAGTACGCCTTGCCGGCCGGGCGAGAGCCGGCCGGACGGGAGCACGCCTTGCCGGCCGGACGGGAGTACGCCTTGCTGGCCGGGCGGGACGACGCCGAGCTCGACCGGTTCGCCCTGACCCCCGACGGCCGGTGGGCGGTCCTCGTCTGGAACGAGCACGGCCGCTCCACCCTGGAGGTCCTGGACGCCGGCACGGGAGTCGTGACCCCGCTCCCTCCCCCGCCCGCCGACGTCGTGACCTCGATCAGGGTGACCCTCGACGGCGCCACGGCGGTCATGGCGGCCGAGGGGCCGGCCCAGCCCTCCCACGTGCTGCTCTGTGACCTCGCCACCGGGCGCTACGAGGAGGTGGCCGGCCTGGGACGGCTGTCCCACGCGCCCCGGGCCGAGCTGATCCAGATCAAGGCACACGACGGCCTCGACCTGGCCGCCTGGCTCTACCGGCCCCCGGCCGCCCAGGGGCCCGCGCCCTACCTGGTGTACCTGCACGGCGGCCCCGAGGACCAGGAGCGGCCGACCTTCAACCCGCTCTACCACAACCTGCTCGCCGCGGGCATCGGCGTGCTCGCGCCCAACGTGCGCGGCTCGTCCGGTCACGGCCGGGCCTTCCGCGAGGCCGACGACCGCGAGCTGCGTTTCCACGCCGTCGAGGACGTCGCCGCCTGCGCCACCGAGCTGGTACGGCTGGGCGTCGCCGACCCGGGCCGGCTCGCGTGCATGGGCTGGTCGTACGGCGGCTACCTGACCCTGGCCGCCCTGGTCACCCATCCCCGGCTCTTCCGGACAGGCATCGATGTGTGCGGCATGTCGGACTTCGAGAGCTTCTATGCCCGTACCGAGCCGTGGATCGCCGCCGCGGCGGTCGGCGAGTACGGTCACCCGGAGCACGATCGTGACCTGCTGCGCGCGCTGTCGCCGCTCCGGCGCTTCGACCGGCTGGAGGCCCCGCTCCTCGTCGTCCACGGGGTCCACGACACCAACGTGCCCCTCCATGAGGCCGAGCAGGCGGTCCGGGCGGCGCGGGCGCGCGGGGTGGCGTGCGAGGAGCTGATCTTCCCCGACGAGGGGCACGAGATCCGGCGCCCGGCCAACCGGGCGGTCTTCGTCGGCAGGGTCGTCGAGTGGCTCACCCGCCACCTGCTGACGCCGGGCCCCTGAAGCCGGCGGCTCGCCCGCCACCTTCTCGCGTCGTAGCCCCAGCTCCGGTCTCAGCTTCCGGTCTCGCGGAGGATGTGGTGGTCCACGACGGTCTCCAGCAGCAGCTCCCGGTAGCCCGCCTCCTCGAACAGCACCGTCAGCCGGTCCTCGTCGCGCCGGATGACCTCGCCCGGCCCCCACGCCTCGTGCTCCACCTGGGCGTGGACCGGGAACGGCCCCTCGCCCCCGGCCGGTTCGCGCGCCGTCCCCGCCCGGCAGGTGTCGCAGTCGCCGCACGGCTCCCCCAGGTCCTCGCCGAAGTACCCGAGCAGGAACCGCCGCCGGCAGTCGCGGGTCTCGGCGTAGCGGCGCATCATCTCGTGCCGGGTGCGCTCGATCTCGCGGCGCCGCTCGGCCAGTTCCCGCGCCCGCGCGGCGGCCTCGGCC
>NZ_JBFAIA010000078.1:0-35906 GCF_040654455.1 Nonomuraea sp. NPDC050691 | reverse complement strand
CAGGCTGGCCACGTTCGACGCCGATGTGCCGCAACCACCGGGCGAGCCGGTTGGCGCGGCCGTTGAGCTCGGCGCGCGGATCGTGACCCCGATGTCGACCAGCTCGCGAGCCGCGACGCGCAGCGGCTCCGCGGTCGGCGTGTTCTCGCCGCTCACCGAGCCGCCCGCCGATCCACGTGACGGCTCCGCGGTCGGGGTAGTCTCGCCGCTCACCGACCGGCGCCGCGGGTCATGCTGACGAAGCGGGGACGCTGGTCCTCCGGGGTGTTGCGGCGTACGACGTCCGCCAACCTCCTCGTGGTCGCGATGATCCGCATGCCGGTCGGCGAGAAGGTGGCGGCGTTGAACACCCGCGGCGCCAGCAGCGGGTTGGTCAGCGCCTGGGAGAAGGCGTCGATGGCGATGATCTTCGTGAGGAGCGGCGGCAGGATGGCGTCGGGACAGCCGGGCTCCTCGGCGAACAGGCCCACGTACAGGTCGAGGTCGTCCACGCCGCGGTAGAGCTCCCGCAGCGCGCCGCTGACCCGCCGGTCGCCGGTGACGTGCTCGAAGCGGCGCACCCGGGGGAAGCGGCAGTGCTCGCGGTAGCTGTTGTAGGGGGCCAGGGCGAGGGCCCGGGAGTCGGCGATGCTGGCCGCGTCCACCTCGCGGAGGAGAGGGTCGGTGTTGAACAGGCCGATCCGGCCGGCGCGCTGGCGGGAGGCGTCCTCGAACAGGCGCCCGAGGCCCGGCTCGGGGATCAGCGCGCCGCCCAGGAGCGTGTCGGCCATCGGCAGTTCGCGGCCGCCCACCGAGAGCCGCGAGGGGATCAGGCCGTGCCAGCGGTAGACGAGGTTGAACTCGACCGACGCCCAGTTCTCGCGGTGCCAGGGCGCGCGGGCCAGCAACGCCGAAAGCCGCGGGTCGAGGGTGAAGCGGAAGTGGTAGGGGGTGATGTGGTTGATGTACTCCTCGACCACCAGCTTGATGAGCAGCACGATGAGGATGTTGCGGGCCGTCTGGAACAGCCGCTCGTCGTCCCAGCGCGGATGGGCCTCGGCGAGCAGCCGGGCCACCCTGTTGTGCTCGCGCAGGAACAGCACCGTGAGCATGGTGAAGCCGATCTGGATGTTGCCCCGGTCGCTGCCGGTCGCGAACAGCGTGTCGCGCTGGGCGTCGGTGAGCTCGTCGAAGCGGATCACGCTCAGCGGGGCGAACTCCGGCTTGATCTTGCCGTTCTCGCACAGGTGGGGAGGGAACTCGCCGCCGTTGAGGACCTGGCTCTTGAGCAGCCCGCCGTCGAACGCGCGCAGCGCCGCCGTCGCCTCCGGGTGCAGGCCGTAGAGCTGGTTGAGGTCGATGTGGTGGTTGGAGCTGTTCTTGCGCGGGTCGCGCGGGACGTTGACGTCGCCGCGCAGGAAGCCGTCGGTGAACCACTGGGCGAAGTAGGCGAACAGCACCGTGGAGCGCGGGCACGGGATCATGGCCTCGCCGCGGGTGAACAGCTCGGCGGCCCGCTCGGGGGTGGGCCGGCCGTCCTCGGCCGCGGTGTGCGGGGGCAGGTGCCTGCCGCTGTAGGTGCGGTCGGTCAGCGATGCCCAGGACGTGTAGCCGGCCATCGTGCTCAGCGGCTCCGGCCGTGGGGGCATCTCGCGGATCGCGTGGTCGATCAGCGAGGCGTTGAGGCGGCGCCGCAGCGGCGGGACGGCCTGCGCGAGGTCCCAGAACGGCCGGCCGTTGGTCAGCGCCAGGAACCTGAGCCGGTTGACGGCCCCGTCGACGGCGATGCTGCGCGCGCCCGTCATGCCTGCTCCCCCTCGGCGCCGAGACCGAGGACGAACCGGTCGGGGAAGATCCCCTGGGAGCGGACGACCCGCCCTTCCGGCGGCGGGAGCAGGCGTACGCCGGGGCGCAGCAGCAGGCGGCGTACGACCTCGCAGATGACGCCTCTCGCGGGATGGACGCCGAGGCAGGCGTGGTGGCCGTGACCGAAGAACAGATGGTGGTGGCCGGGCCGGTCGAGCCGGAACTCGTCGGGCTCGGGCAGCACGTCCGCGTCGAACATGGCCGAGGCCGGTGCGGCGAGCACGAACGTGCCCGCGGGGATCAGCGTGGCCCGCGGAGTGCCGGCGGCCAGGACGTGGTCGCGCTCGCACAGCCGGGGAAGCAGCTTGAAGAACGGGTTGAACCGCAACGCCTCCCACACGTAGGCGTCGAAGCGGGCGGGATCGGGCTCGGCGGCGGCCTCGACGGCCCCCGCCAGCACCTCGGGGCGCAGCAGGAGCTGCTCGACCGCCTCGGCCATGGCGCCGGGGGCGCTCTCCACGAACCCCAGCGGCAGGCCGGCCATGTTGATCACGATCCGCTCGTCGTCCACGCCGATCCCGGCGGGCAGGACGGTGCCGGCGAGCCGGGCGAACACGTGGCCGGGCGGCTCCTCCCCGGCTCGCCCGGCGGCCCGCAGCTCGGCGAGCCGATCCCGCAGGTACGCCGTCATGTCCGCGCCCGCTCGCACCGACGCGGCCTGGACCTCCGGGTCGCCGGAGAAGTTGGCGAAGCCGTCGGTGACGATCGCCCGCGTCCACCGCGACAGGGTCTGCCGGTCCGGGCCGGGGAAGCCGAAGTACGTCGCGCAGACCTCCAGCGCGACGTGGCGGAACAGCGCGTGGACGGCCTCGATGCGGCCCCGCGGCCAGGCGGCGTCGAGCGCCTCGTCGGCGACGCGCCCGGCCAGCTCGCGCACCCCGGCCGTGTCGCGCGGGTCGAGCATGACCTGCATCAGGCCCCGGTCGCGCCAGTTCATCGCCGTGGCGTCGCGGCCCAGCATGAACGGGCCGCCCAGGGCGGCGTCGAGGCGCGGGCCGAAGGCGCGTACCGAGAAGACCGACTCGTGGGAGAGCACCTCGGTGACGTCGGCGAAGCGGGTCACCACCGTGAAGGCGGGCGTGACGAAGACGGGGCGCCGCTCGCGCAGCTCGGCGAACAGGCCGCGCCAGTCGGTGCGCATCCATTCCCGGACGAGGCCGAACGCGGACATCGGGTCGCGGGCCAGCGCCTCGTCGTATCGGTCGAGATAGCCGCCCGTGGTCGTCTGACCGGCAGCGCCCATGCCGTGGCCCCTTCCGTAATGAAGCCGGAGCGAACAGAGATCATCACGTTGTGTAGCCACAATCTAGACAGGGACGGGGCGTCGGCTCAGGGCTACGGTACGCAGTGTTTTGATTCCTCACAGTGACGATGTCGTCACTTCACGGCCATTGCCGTGGTCCGGGGACGCGGCCTTTGAATGGGGGGCCGCATCCCCTTCGCCGATCACGGGAGGTAGCGTGACCTCGTCGGCCATCCCCCAGCCGGGCTCGGGCACGGCGGAGACGGTGACGGTCACCACCGGCCGCCGCACCGTCTATCTGGTCGTCCTCGTCGTGCTCCCCGTGCTGCTGCTGGCCCTCGCCGTGCCCGCCGTGTGGGGGTGGGGCATCGGGCCGCGCGACCTCGTCATCGCGGTGGCGATGTACCTCGTCAGCATCTTCGGGATCGCCATCGGCTATCACCGGCTGTTCACCCATCGGGCCTTCAGGTGCCGCCGGCCGCTGCGCGTCGCGCTCATGCTGGCGGGCGGCATGGCGGTCGAGGGCCCGGTCACGCTGTGGACGGCCGAGCACCGGCGGCACCACAAGTACGCCGACCGCGAGGGCGACCCGCACTCCCCGTGGCGCTACGGCGACGACGGCTGGGCCCTGCTGCGCGGCATGGCCCACGCCCACGTCGGCTGGTTCTACACCGCCCGTCAGCGCTCCAGCCGCCGGCACTGGGTGCCCGACCTGCTGGCCGACCCGGACGTGCGCCGGTTCGACGCCGCCTACCCGGCCGTCGCGGCGCTGTCGTTCGCCCTGCCGGCCCTCGTGGGCGGGCTGTGGTCATGGTCGTGGGCGGGCGCGTGGACGGCCTTGTTCTGGGGCGGGCTGGTCCGTTACGCCGTGGTCCACCACGTCACGTGGTCGGTGAACTCCGTCGCCCACACTTTCGGCGACCGCCCGTTCCGCACGCGTGACCGCTCGTCGAACGTGTGGTGGGTGGCGCTGCTGACCCTCGGCGAGGGCTGGCACAACTGGCACCACGTGGAGCCGACCTGCGCCCGGCACGGGGTGCTCCGGGGGCAGGTCGACCCGAGCGCGCGGCTGATCCGCTGGTTCGAGCGGGCCGGCTGGGCGTACGGCGTGCACTGGCCCGACCCGGCCCGCCTGAGGGCGCGGCTCGCGGACCGCGACGCCTCACCCGGCTGACGCGCCCGCCGCCCGGGGGCCCTGTGCCCGTGACGGCGGCGGCGAAATATCGTCGGAGGCGTGTCATCTCCCATGCGACCGCCGGGCACGAGGCTCCGCATCCCGATGAGCGCGCGGGCGGTCGACGAGCCGCACCGCGTCTCCAGCCAGCTCGAGCTGCTGTTCGACCTCACGTTCGTGGTGGCGGTCGCGGCGGCCACCGCCCAGTTCGCGCACGACGTCGCCGCCGGTCACGCTCTGACCGGGCTCGTCCTGTTCCTCCAGGTCTTCTTCGCGATCTGGTGGGCGTGGATGAACTTCACCTGGTTCGCCTCGTCGTACGACACCGACGACATCGCCTACCGGCTGCTGACCATGCTGCAGATGGGCGGCGTGCTGGTCCTCGCCGCCGGCGTGCCGGCCGCGGCGGCAGAGGCCGACTACCGGGTCGTCACGATCGGCTACCTCATCATGCGGATCGCCCTGGTCGCGCAGTGGGTGCGGGCCGGCGTGGAGGATCCGGCGGGCCGGCGTACCGCGCTGCGTTACGCGACCGGAATCACCGCGGTGCAGGTGGGCTGGGTGCTCCGCCTGGTGCTCGCGGAGTCGGACGCCCTGCCTCCGGCCGCCCGGGTGCCGTCCTTCGCCGCCCTGGCCGCCCTGGAGCTCATGGTGCCGTGGTGGGCGGAGCGGAGCCGGTCCACCACCTGGCATCCGCACCACATCGCCGAGCGCTACGGGCTGTTCACGATCATCCTGCTCGGCGAGAGCGTGCTCGCCGTGACCCGGGGTGTCACGGCGGCGCTGGAGTCGACCGAGGTCGGCGGCTCCCTGGTGATCATCGCCGTCTCGGGTCTGGTCCTGCTGTTCGCCCTGTGGTGGCTGTACTTCCTCGCGCCGGCGGGTGAAGGGCTCAGCGACCGCCGCCATCGCTCGTTCCGGTGGGGGTACGGGCACTACGGCGTGTTCGCGGCCCTCGCGGCTCTGGGCGCCGGCCTGGAGGTCGCGGTCGAGCAGACCGGGCACCACGTCGCGGCCTCGCCCCTGACGATCTGCTACGCCGTGGCGGTCCCGGTCGGCGTGTTCCTCGTCCTGCTGTGGCTGGTCCACGCGGCGATCGCGGACCGGCCGGTCGTCCGTCCCGCCTTGCTGCTGGGCGGGGTCGCCGCCGTCCTGCTGCTGCCGCTCGCGGCGGCGCCGATCGGCGTGGCCGGGGTGGTGGCGGCGATCGCGGGCGTCTGCGTCCTGCTGATCGCCGCCGCCGTCGCACCGAGATCCGCATAGATCTCCCGTCCCGGGCGTATGGTGGCCGTACGGCCTGCGACGCGAAGGAGTTCCTCATCAGCGAACACGTCGCGTCATCCCCGGCCCGGCCGGTACGCCGCCGCGTGACCGAGTCGGCCATCCTCGGCGCCCGCCCCCAGCCGCAGGCGGAGGCCGACCGCTGGACCTGTCCTCACGGCCGGCATGCCGGTCAGGGCTGTGTGACGTGCTACGAGGCCGCGGCGGAGGCCGACGCGGCGTTGCCGGTGTGGGAGGTGGCGGTGTGGTTCACCTCCGCCCGGCCGATCCCGATCAGGGCCCTGCACGACGTGCACCGCCACGGCCACCACTTCGCGCTCGACCAGCCGTCCACTCCGCTGATCTTTCTCCTGACCGGGCAGGTCCGGGCGGCTCAGGGAGTGGAGGCGGTGGCGGGCCTGGTCGGGTTCCTGGTGCAGAACCGGCACATCGTGGACGAGTTCATTGTGACGGAGTTCCGCGCCGTCCACTCCCTGACGGGCTGAGCCGGCGGCGTCCTACTTCGACAGGTAGAGAACCTTCCAGGTGCCCGCGTACAGGCAGGTGTTCGAGGGCTTGGTGGCGCTCTTGGGCTGCGCGCAGACCTTCAGCTCGACCTGGTAGACGTCGTGGTGGCTGAAGGAGAACCGCTTCGGGCTCCCGTACGAGCAGTCGCGGAAGCTGTGGTGCATGAACGGCAGGTTGTTCGAGGAGTCCCGGTACGTGACGCGGAAGACGGCCCAGCCGCAGGTCCCCTTGGACCGGGTGTTGTCCTGGACCGTTCCGCCGACCTTGACGACGCCGGCGGCCGGGATGTCGGCGTGGTCCTCTCCCGAGGCGGTCAGGGTTCCGGCGGCCTTGGCCGCGTGGCCCGGGGCGTAGTAGGGGCCCCAGGCGGTGGCCGTGGCGGCCTGCGCGGCGGGGGTGAAGGCGATGAGGGCGGCGGCGAGACCGGACAGGGCGACCAGGGGACGCGCGATCGACATCGGAGAGTTCCTCTCTCGTGACTGACCTCTCGTGACTGACCGCAATGTCCGTCGTACCGCTTTCAACCGGCTTGCGAGGTGGCGGCAGGTTCGGACCACCGCGCATGCGGAGGAATTGAAGGCGAAGGTCAGCGGCTTGGCGATGTCGCCCTTGCGGAGGACCCGGCGCACAGCGCTGATCTCCGATGGACGCGGCGGCGTCGGCTACCTCCTCAAGGACGGGGTGAGCCGGGTGAGCGAGTTCGTCGACGCGCTGCGGCGGGTCGCCGACGGCGGCACCGTCATGGACTCCGATGAAGACGCCCCACGGCGCGGGGTGAAACTTTCACGTCCGGACCCGCGGTCTCCGGCGTCTACCGGCGGCTTCTCCCAGGTGCCGGGCCCGGGTCGCGGTGATCCTTTACAGGTGGCCGGGGCGAACCCAGCATGAGGCCACCTCGATCACCGCGCGTCGATTGGACCCCCATGCGGACACACCGACTCCGCGCCGCCGCCTCGGCGACGCTCCTGGGCGCACTCGTCCTCGCCGGGCCGGGCACATCCGCGGCGAGCAGCGCCGAGACGCCGGTGAAGGTCACCGTGAACGCCAACGCGGGCCTCGCGACCATGCCCGACACCGGGCTGGGGATCAACGACGCGATCTGGGACAAGGAGCTGGGCACCACCGCGGTGTCCGACCTGCTGAAGAACGCGGGCGTGCGGATGATCCGGTACCCGGGCGGTTCCTACGGCGACATCTACCACTGGAAGGACCACACCGCGCCCGGCGGCTACGTCGCCCCGGACACCGACTTCGACACCTTCATGGCCGCCGTGAAGCGGACCGGCGCCCAGCCCATGATCATCGCCAACTACGGCACCGGCACCCCGGAGGAGGCGGCCGACTGGGTCCGCTCCGCCAACGTCACCAAGAAGTACGGGGTCACGTACTGGACGGTCGGCAACGAGAACTACGGCAACGGCCACTACGGCGCCGAATGGGAGGCCGACAACCACCCGGACAAGAGCCCCACGGCGTACGCCAACGGCGTGGTCGCGTTCGCCGACGCGATGAAGGCCGTGGACCCCGGCATCAAGGTCGGCGCGGTGCTCACCATGCCGGGCAACTGGCCGGACGGGATCGTGGCCGGCGGCGACCCCGCCACGTGGAACCAGACCGTGCTGACCGTCGCCGGATCGAAGATCGACTTCGTGGACCTGCACTGGTACCCCGGCGGGAGCACCGCCGCGGAGTCGCTGGCCAGGCCGGAGCAGATCGCGGACGCGGTGTACATGGCGCGGGAGCAGATCGCCCGGTACGCCCCCGCGGACGCCGGCCGCATCGGCATCAGCCTGACCGAGACGAACGTGGGCGTCGGCCCGAACACCCAGCCGGGCGCGCTGTTCCTCGCCGACGCCTACAGCGGGCTGCTGGAGAACGGCGTCTTCACGGTCCAGTGGTGGAACGTGCACAACGGCATCGGCACGGTCTCGACGGTCGCGGGCCAGACCGACTACGGCGACTTCGGCCTGCTGTCCAGCGGCACCTGCCTGGCCGACGGCACGACCTGCGAGCCGCCGCTGAACACGCCGTTCGCGCCGTACCACGGCCTGGCCATGATGAACGCCTTCGTCCGGCCCGGCGACCGGTTCGTGCGGGCCGGCACCGACGATCCGCTGGTCACCGCGCACGCCGCGCGCCGCCCCAACGGCGACCTGGCCGTGCTGCTGGTGAACAAGGACCCGGACAACGCCCGCACGGCCGCCATCGCGTACACCGGCTACACCCCGGCCACCGACGCGCCGGCCGTCCACTCGTACGTCAACGGCGGCACCGGCGTCACCACCGCCCAGACGGGCACGGCGAAGAGCCAGACGCTGCCGCCGTACTCGCTGACCACGCTCGTGCTGCACCCGGCGAACCAGGTCACCGGGGCGCCGGGAGCGCCCGGCCGGCCTGCCGCGTCCGCCGTCACCGACCGCACGGCCACCCTCTCCTGGCCGGCCGCCGCCGCGGGCGGGAACCCCGTCGCCAAGTACGAGCTCCACCGGCAGAACGGCGCGATCGACGAGCAGCTCGGTGAGACCACCGGCACGTCGTTCACCGTCGCGAACCTCACCCCGGGCACCCGCTACACGGTCAACGTGCTGGCCCGCGACACGGCGGGCAAGGTGAGCCAGCCCTCGCCGCCTCTCACGTTCGTCACCGGAAGCCCGGCCACGAGCACGTGCACGGTCAGGTTCAACGGCAACGGCGACTGGGGCAACGGCTACGTCGCGGGCGTGGACATCACCAACACCGGGCCGGACGCGATCGACGGGTGGACTCTCACGTTCGACTGGCCGACGGCGTGGCAGCGGATGAACGGCGGCTGGAACGCGACCTGGGAGCAGAACGGCCGCACGGTCAAGGCCACCAGCCTGAGCTCGAACGGCCGTCTCGCGGCGCGCGGGGGAAGCGTGAGCGTGGGCTTCGTGGCCGGGTACACGGGCCCGAACATCCTGCCGCCGGTCTTCACCCTGAACGGCACGGTCTGCCACACGCCCTGACCTCCCCCTCAGGTGTCTCCGAGGCGGATGAGCATCTTGCCGGTGTTCGCTCCGCGGAGGAGGCCGAGGAAGGCGTCGACGGCGTTGTCGAGGCCGTCGACGATCGTCTCCTGGGTGCGCAGGGTTCCGTCGCGGAGCCAGGAGGCGGCGAGCCGGGCGTACTCGGCGGCCAGGTGCTGATGGTCGCCGACGATGAATCCGCGCAGCGTCAGCCGCTTGCCCACGGCCAGGAAGAGGTTGGTGGGGCCGGGGACGGGCTCGGTGGCGTTGTACTGGGAGATGGCCCCGCAGAGCGCGACCCGTCCGAAGGTGTTGAGCGCGTCGAGGGCCGCCTGCAGGTGGTCGCCGCCGACGTTGTCGAAGTAGACGTCGATGCCGTCGGGCGCGGCGGCGGCGAGCTGGCCGCCCAGGTCACCGGCACGGTAGTCGATCGCGGCGTCGTAGCCGAACTCCTCCACCACGCGCCTGGCCTTCTCCGGCCCGCCGGCGGAGCCGATGACCCTGACCGCGCCCAGGTGCCGGGCCACCCGCGCGGCGACGATGCCGACGGCCCCGGCCGCGCCCGAGACGAACACGACGTCGCCCTCCTTGACCGGGGCCACCTCCTTGAGCCCGGCGTAGGCCGTGAGCCCGACCATGCCGAGCGCGCCGAGGTAGGTCCGCGCCGGCGCGATCGCGGTGTCCACGACCTGTGCGGCGGAGGCGTCGAGGACCGCGTGGTCGCGCCAGCCGCGGAAGTGCAGCACGGTCGCGCCGACCGGCACGTTCGCGGCGTTGGAGGCGATGACGGTGCCGACGGCGCCGCCGTCCATGGGCGCGCCGAGCCGGAACGGCGGGACGTACGACTTGACGTCGTTCATCCGGCCGCGCATGTAGGGGTCGACGGACAGCCAGTCGTTGCGCACCAGGATCTGCCCGTCTCCCGGGTCGGGCAGCGCCGTCTCGACGAGAGAGAAGTCGGTGGGCTCCGGCTCGCCGACGGGGCGGGCGATCAGGTGGACCTCACGGCTGGTCACCGGCATGACAGACCTCCACATTCCGATTTATACCTTTATGTCCAGTTTGGGGGTTGGCCTGGGCGATCATTGACGCGGCCCATCGGACAGAACTACGTTCTAGATACTGACTGGTCGGTGCACATGAGGACGGAACGCATGAAGGCTGCACGGCAGGCGTGGCGGCGCCTGGAGCCGGTCCACGGCATGGTCTACTTCGTCCCCGAGGCGACGCGCCGGTACGCCGAACTGGGGCTCAAGGGCCGGGCCGGCTACTTCGCCTCCCGCGGCGCGGCCCTGGGACGCGCCTCGGCCGAGCAGGTCATCGCGACCTTCTACAACTTCTGCCCCGCCCTCGTACGGCGGGCGCTCCCGGCCGCCTGGGACGTCGTCACCCCCGGGGACATGCTGACCGCCCGGTCCGACGCCGCCGCCGAGGCGCTTCGCCGGGCGGGCGTCCACGAGCTTCCCCATCTGGACGAGACCGTCGGCCTCGCGCGGCGGGCGGCCCTCGCGGCGTGCGAGCACCTGGAAGGTCGTCCGCTGTTCGCCGCCCACGCCGCCCTGCCGTGGCCGGAGGAGCCGATCCGGCAGTTGTGGCACGCCCAGACGCTGCTGCGCGAGTTCCGCGGAGACGGCCACATCGCGGCGCTGCTCACCGAGGGCATCGGCGGCCTGGAGGCCCTGGTGCTGCACGGGGCCGGCGGCGAGGTGCCGTCCGCCGTCCTGCGGATCAGCCGCGCCTGGCCGGAGGAGGAGTGGGCCGCCGCCGAGGGGCGTCTGCGCGAGCGCGGCCTGCTCGGCGAGGACGGCACCCTCAGCGCCGAGGGTCAGGCCCTGCGCCGGCACATCGAGGACCGCACCGACGCTCTCGCCCTGCCCGCCTACGGCGCCCTGGGCGAGGACGGCTGCGAGCGGCTGGCCGAGCTGGCCCGCCCCTTCGGCCGCGCCGTCGTCGACGCCGGCCTGCTCAACCTGGGCGCCTTGAGAGAAGCCGCGGACCAGGACTAGGCCGCCGGGGTCTCACGGCCCGGATGAGCACGCCTCAGGGCGGGGACGGCCGATGGGTCGTCGCCGCGCTGCCTGACCGATCACCGGCCCGGCGGCCTCAGCGCCCCGACGGCCTCAGCGAGTAGAGGTGGATGCCCGAGGCGGTCAGGGCGCACACGAACGCCAGCCCGGACAGCGCCATGCTCAACCCCGGATCCCGGCTCATGACCAGCAGGGCCGACACGAGGAGGAGACCGAACACCCCCGTCAGCAGGTGTCCCCAGCCCCGGAGGCGGTGGCGGCCGGTGGACCGGCGGCTGAGCAGGCGCGGCACCCGGCCGGTGACCAGCGCGTAGACGCCACCCACGAGGTGGTAGACCGCGAGAACACCGATCACCCCCAGCGCCACCGTCGAGAAGTCCACACCGGACACCCTGCCGGACACGCGGCGCGAAGATCAAGCCCGAGGCTGGCACCGGACCAGGGCTGGCACCGGACCAGGGCTGGTACCAGACCCGGATGAGGCGGGACAGGGCAGGCCGAGCCGAGGCGGGCCGGGCCAAGGCACGCCGAGGCGAGGCCGAAGCGAGGCGAGACCGGAACGAGGCGAGACGGGAACGAGGCGAGACGGGAACGAGGCGAGACGTTTGGCGGCGGGCGAGCCACGGCCGCCCGCCGAGGCGCTGGACAACCCGGAGCAACCCGAGCAACCCAAGCACCATGAGCTACCCGCGCACCCGGCCGTTCCTCGGCAAGGTCCTCTGGCCCCCTACAGAGGATGCGTGAGGAGCCGGCGGCCCTCGTCCTGGAAGCCACGCTTGCCGTAGTAGGCGAACAGGTGGCTCACGTCGTGGCCGTTGGGCGCGACGACGATCTCGACCGCTCTGCATCCCCTTCCGGCGGCCCAGCGGAGGCTGTCCTCGATGAGCCGCTCCGCCTCGCCCCGCCGGCGGGCGTCCGGGACGACGTACAGGTCCTCCAGCTCGGCGAGCGGTCCCGATTCGAGCCCGAAGGAGGTCGTGGTGATCGCGAACGCGACGGCGCGGCCCTCCGCCTCGCTCACCGCGACACGGGCGGCGGGCGAGACGATGAGGTGGGCGAGGTTGGCGCGCAGGTCGTCGCGCGAGGTGGTGAAGCCGTCCTCGGCGTAGAAGTCGACGGCCATGGCGAGCAGGACGGGCAGATCGCCGGGGAGCGCGGTACGGATCGGCATGCGGGCCATGATGGCCACGCCACCGCCTCGCGGGCCAGCAGTTTTCGTGCAGGGGCGGCTAGCCGAAGATCTCGGACGCCCCCCGCTCGTACGCGCGGCGCCAGGCCAGGCGGTACAGGATCCGCGTGGCTACCGGGGCGGTGACGAAGAGCTGCCGGCGCTCCAGCGGCCGGCCACGCCGCCTGCGCGACCCAGATGGTGAACGTGACGCCCTCACCGCGAGCTCCCTCTCTTCTTCACCGCACCAGCCGCCAGATGCCCGCCGAGCGCCGCACCAGCCGACGGACTGCCCACCTCTCGGCCGTGGGCTGCCCACCTGGCGCCGCTCGGCCGTAGGCTGCCCAGCGCCGTGCATGCCTTGGACTGTTCACGAGGTGGGTGGGACAGTCGTTCCCGGCGTACGGGGGTGCAGGTGGCGGGCGACACCGGCGACACACGCGGTGATCGCCGCCAGGAGGGCCATCGCGCCCTCGACGCCGATGCCGGCGCGCAGGAGCACGACCGCCGCCGCCGAGACGATGATGACGACGACGATCACGGCGGCTCGCGATCCAGGTGCGGGCAGCGCCGGAAGGTGACACCACAGAGTGCCCATCAGAGGGCTCCTTTCGGAATTCGACACTTCAGGATGTGGAAGTGAAAACTTCAGGAAGAGATGGCTTGGAGGAACAGGGAGCTTCAGGAACAGGAAGCTTTGGCGGTAGGAAGCTTCGAGAACAGGAAGCTTGGCCACCAGGGAACTTCGGAAACCAGGGCCTTCGGCAGCAGGGGTAGAGGGAGGAGGTGGGTCAGCGTCGTCCGGGAGGCGAGGGATGACCGGAGGCGGTCTGCTCGTCGGCCCAGAACTCGATCAGCTCCTCGGCGGTCAGCCGGTCGGCGGGGCGGCCGGGCGGTGTGCGGCCCGTGGCCAGCGCCCACGTCGTCACCAGGAGGATGAGGAGTTGGTCGTCGTCGTGGGCCCACGGCTCCGGGGGGCGCCCCGGCCGCCGGTCCCCGGTGACGCGCAGGAAGGTGTGCGGAGCAGCGGCGGCGGCGCACGGCATGAGCTCTCGTCTCCATCGTCGGCGATCGGGATGTGGCCAACACTGCCGAGGCGACTCGCTCGGATGCCACCGATGCAAACACCTCCGGACAACTCCGGAGCAGATAGCGCCATATCCGGATAAACACGCCGATGCGGCGACGCGCATCATCCGAGGACGTCCGGAATCGTCAGGAATGATTCGCCTATATACGGAGGCGTCCGAATACGTACGTATCGGAACGGTGGCACGGGAAGCCCGATGTGGCGTGGCAACCGGTTGATCCCGGACGATGGGAAATATCGGATCTCGCCGTGCTTGTGCGCCGACTGGTGCCAGGATGACTTCTGTTATTCGCCGTTTATCAAAGATCACTCATTTTCCGGCTGGGACGATGGCTGAACTATCTCGCGACGGGGCTCCGTACCCCTTCGTCATGCGGCTCAGGGAACTGCACGCGCTGGCCGGATCGCCGTCGCTGTCCGAGCTGTGTCGGTTGTCACGCTCCAACAAGGCATGCATGGAGCTGAGGAAGAGCACCGTCTCCGACGTCCTGACCGGCAAACGGAAGCGGGCGCCGAAGTGGACGTTCGTCCACTCGTTCGTCACGACCTGCGCCATGGCGGCCGAGCAGGGCGGCCTGGACGTACGGAGCATGGGCGACATCCAGGCGTGGTACGCGTGCTGGCGGGCCGCGCACGACGCCGCCGCGCTCTCCCCCGCCCCCGCCGCCGCGCTGAGCGGAGCCACGGCGCTGGCCGTTCCGCCACCCGCCGCCATCCTCTCGCCGCCCGCCACTGTCCTCGCGTCGCCGCACGCCACCGTCCTCGCGTCGCCACCCGCCACCGTGCTCACGTCGCCGCCGACCACCGACCTGGCTTCGCCGCCCCAGCAGGTCCCCGAGTACCCACCGCAGACGGTCCAGGAGCACGCGTCCCGGCCGGCCCAGGAGTACATGCCGCAGGCGGGCCCCGAGTTCGCGTCCCGACCGGTCCAGGAGTACGCACTGCGGACAGTCCCCGAGCTCGTGTCGCGGCCCGTGGACGAGCTCGCGTCGGCGGTCGTCGCCGAATGCGCGGTCGTCGCCAAGTGTGCGCCCTCGCCCACTGCTGCGGGTTCCGGTGTGCTGCCGTGGCGGCCTCGGAGGGCCGTCCCCGGCGATCCCGCGGGAGGGCTGGAAGGGAGGGAACGGCCGGAAGCGCAAGAACGGTCGAGACCGTCAGAACAGGCGAACCAGGCGGAACGGCTCGAACTGACCGAAGGCGGGGAACGGACGGAACGACCGGAACGGCCCGAACCGGAACGGCCCGAGCATGAACGGCCTGCACCGGGACGACCGGCACCGGGACAGCCCGCACCGGAATGGCGGGAGCGCGTGGCCGGCGAGGGGGCGGAGATCGTGGAGCCCGTCTCAGGGGAGGAGCGGGAGCTGCTGCGGATCTACGGCAGAACCGGGCTGCGCCTGCTGCGCGAGAGCGACCCGGCCGACGGGCGGGACTGCATGCGGCTGGCCGTGGTCACGTTGTTGAGGAACCACCCGGACGTGGCGCGCGACTGGCTGCGCCGGGCCGGGGACGCGGGCAGGCACGAGGCCACCGAGCTGTTCAACCATCCCCGCCCCGAGGACCGCGCCGCCGGGCACGCCTACCTGCACGGCATCGGCTACCAGGAGGCCGAGCCGCCCCGGCTCAGCTATGCGATGTTCTTCTTCCGGCTGGCGGCGGCGCGGGGTCACGCCGGGGCGGCGTTCCGGCTGGCCAAGGCGCATCGCGCCAACCGGGAGAACCGGACGGCCGAGAAGTGGCTGCGGCGAGCCGCCGAGGGCGGGGATCCGCTCGCGGCCTCCGTGCTGGACGGCGCCCGGACAGCCGCGGGCGGGATCGACCCAGGTTTGCTCGCGGAGCTGCTCGACCGGATACCCGTGCCAGCGACCCCGCAGGCGTAGACGAGAGCTGGATGCCCGTCCCGGCGACCCCGCAGGCGTAGGCCAGAGCTGGATGCTCGTGGGTGAAAGCCCGATGCCCGTAGCGAACACCCCCACCGGCCCGCACAAGAGCCGGACGCCCATGTCGGTGGGCTCGCCGGCGTAGGCGAGAAGGTGAGGGCTTTGGGCGTCGGTCCGCGGTGTTCAGTGGGGCTCAGGCAGTGGTGTTGCGCGGGGTGGGGCGGTGGCCCAGGGCGCGTTCGGCGGCGATGCGGGTGAGCCACCCGAGCCCCGCCGTGAACAGGGGCGGCCAGACGAGCGGCCCAACGGTGTAGCCGACGAGGATGGCGAGCGGTATCCACACCCTGTGGACGGCGCCGTACATCAGACCGGGCGGACGAACCCCAGCAAGGCGGGCCAGGTCCGGCAGCGCCAGGAACACCAGCATGGCCAGGGTGGTCGGCAGGCCGTACTTCTGGCTCTCGAAGATCGCGAAGGCGGCCAGGAACAGCGCGAGCGCTCCCCAGGCGGCTCGGCGCGCCCATTCGGCGGCGCCAGGAGGGGCCGCCGGGCTGTCAGTAGTCACGGGCGGAAGCGTAGTAATCCATCAGATTCCCGGTCATACCGGGAGGGGCGTGGCGGACGCAGAGAAGAGGGCCGCATCCGCCATACCGGGAGGGGCGTGGCAGGCACAGGAAAGGGGGCCGCGCCCGCCAGCACCTGGATCAGGAGGCGGCCGGCCCCAGCGTGTCGGTCCAGCCCGACTCGTACGTCGTGACGGACGTCTTGGCCTTGAACGGCTTGCCGTCGCGGAGGGTGTCGACCGACGTCTCGACGGGCTGTCCCCTTCACGCCTCGGAAGAGGGTGACGGGTCGCTCACGTCCCGTTCACCCGGCGGTCGGCACCCGGCGCCCTGGCTGGCCATACGTAGATCTCCCGATGTGGCGACATGCCGGATCTGTCTACCCTCGGGAGCGTCGAGCGGCGTCCGAGCAAGGTGGGTTCATGCGCGCGTTATCCATGTTCGTCTCCACCGTCCTAGTGGTTACGACTCTCACCACGCCAGCCGCTGGAGCGGTCCGTTCCAAACCGGCGACCGACACCTCGGACGTCGTCTACCGGCGTTCCGACTTCTCCACCGGCGTCCCCGAGGGGACGGCGGGCGACGGCTACGGGCTGACCTTCGCCTCCGCGGTGGGCACCACCTCCTACACCGACGCGCTCGGCACCAGGACCTGGGAGTACGCCCGCTGGACCGGCCCCGAGGAGCAGGTCGGCTTCCCCGCCACCGAGCTCATCGCCTCCTGGACCGCCGACATCCCGGCCGGGAGCTGGATGCAGGTCGAGGCGCGCGCCCGCAACTCCGCCGGGCTGACCAAGTGGTACGTGCTCGGCCGCTGGGCCTACGGCGAGGACGCCATCCGCCGCACGTCGGTGCCCGGCCAGGGCGACGCAGACGCCACCGTCTCCGTCGACACGCTGGTCGCCGCGGCCGACCGGCAGATCGACGCCTACCAGCTCCGCCTCACCCTCTACCGGGCGCCCGGCTCCGGCGTCACGCCCCGGGTGCGCTCGCTCGGCGCGATGGCCTCGTCCGTGCCCGAACGCAAGACCGTGCCGGTCAGCCCGGCGGGCGGCGCGTGGGGCGTCGAACTGCCCGTGCCGCGCCGCTCGCAGAACGTCCACGAGGGCCACTACCCCGAGTGGGACGGCGGCGGCCAGGCCTGGTGCAGCCCCACCTCGACCACGATGGTCCTCGGCTACTGGGGCAGGTGGCCGAGCGCCGGGGACACCGCCTGGGTGAACCCGTCCGACCCGAATCCCGAGGTCGACTACGCCGCCCGGTACAGCTACGACCACGCCTACCAGGGCGCGGGCAACTGGCCGTTCAACACCGCCTACGCGGGGCGCTACGGCATGGACGGGTTCGTGACGCGGCTGCGGTCGCTCACGGAGCTGGAACGGTTCATCTCCGCGGGCATCCCGGTGATCACGTCGCAGTCGTTCAAGAAGGGCGAGCTGCCGGGCGCCGGGTACGGGACCAACGGGCACATCATGGTGGTCGTCGGTTTCACCGCCACCGGTGACGTGATCGCCAACGACCCGGCCTCGTCCAGCAACGACGCCGTGCGGCGGGTCTACCCGCGGGCCGACTTCGAGAACGTCTGGCTGCGCAGCTCCAGCAGCGGCGGGGTCGTGTACGTCATCCACCCGCCGGGGCACGCCCTGCCCGCGAACGTCCCTGACGTGCCCGCCAACTGGTGAGTCACAGACTCGGCGCCCCTGGACTCACGGGCACGGAGGGTCAGAGGCCCGTGGGGTCGATGACGCGGAGGCGGGGGTCGGCCGGGGCGTAGCCGAGGCGGGCCACCAGGTCGCCCGTGCCTCCCGGGCCGTCCCCCGCCCGCCCGTCCCAGACGACGACGGCCCGGAGACCGGGATCGAGCGCCCGGGCCGTCTCGACCATCCGCGCGTTGGCCCGCGCGAAGACCCGCGCGTCCACTTCAGCGCCCGGTGCGGCACCCACCGCGGCATCCGGCGTTGCGGTGCCCGCCGCGGCATCCGGCGCGGTGCCCGCCTGCGTGGCGGACACGGTGTTCACCTCGACGTCCGCCTCGGCTTCTCCGGGGCGGGTCGCCGGTGGGGGCAGGACCTCCGCCCGGGCGGTCACGGCCGCGAACCGGTCCCGCCACTCGGCCCCGGCGGGACCGGGCATGTCCACCGACTCCCGGACGAAGTCCTCCACTGGCAGGGCGAGACACACCACGACCCGCGCACCGCGCCGCAGCGCCAGCTCGGCGCCGATCAGGTCGGCGCCGCGCGCCCCGCCGCACACGACCGTGGTGCCCGGCCCGATCCCCCACTCGCCGAAGACCGCGTCCATCTCGGCCGCGACCCGGCCGGCCAGGCTCTGCGGGAAACGCGGTGGCCGCCGGCCGGGCATGTCGACGAGGTGGCCGCTGACGATGAGCGCGCGTGTCACCGGTCCATCATGGCGCACCCACCCTCCAAGCCCCCTATGACGACTTATCGGTATAAAGACCAGGCGATTTCTCGGCAGCATCGGCGGGCAGGGCCGGCTCCTCCGGCGAGGCCGCGGACTCCTCCTTCTCCACCAGGAGCTGCCCCCACTGCCCGTTCTCGGTGCGGAAGATCTGCTCGATGCGGTCCATCTCGGCCGTCACGTCGGCGCCCGGCCCGGCCGCGTCCCAGTCGATGGCCGCCGCGTCCAGGTTGAGCGCGGCGTCGCCGTACAGCTTCTCCAGCTGGGCGAACCCGATGAGCGCCTCGAACCCCGTCATCGCGCCCGCCAGGGCCGCGAGCACGGCCGCCGCCACCCCGCACGCGGCCCGCCCGGTGCCGGCGGCGAACTGCCCCGCGACACCGGCCAGCGCCGACAGGAACAGCAGCAGGTTGCGCGCCATGAGCGCCTGCCGGTGCGCGGCCGCGTACTCGTCGGCGCGGGCGTGGTAGAACGCCTGCTGGTCGGCGATGCGCAGCTCCCGGTAGAGCGCCCGGAAGGACGCCTCCCGGCCGCTCGCCTCCACGGGCCTGTCGCGGTCGCTCATTCGAGCTCCTTGTCGGCGTGGATCGCGTGCACGGCCCGGCGCAGCGCGATGTCGCGGTCGCGGCCGGCGTACGGCCCGGTCATCGACAGGTAGCGGAAGTGCAGCGCCCGCAGCCGCTCGGCCTTGGTCCGCGCCTCCATGTAGCTGCGCAGCGTCTCGCTCTCCCCCGCGTACCGTGCGCTGGTGGCCAGCGCGACGCCCACGACGGCGAGCAGGATCGCGGGCCACCGCTCGCCCGACAGGACGGCCTGGAGCCCGCCCAGCCCGGTGATGAGCGCGGAGCCGAGCAGCACGAGCACCTGCTGGCGGCGGTAGCGGTTCTGGTCGCGCAGCGCGATCGCGTCGTAGCGGGCGAAGGCCGGTGCGAGCTCCCGGTCGAGGACCTCGAAGTCGGCGGCCAGCTCGGGATGCGCGGCACGGTGTCCGGGCGGGATCACGGGGGCCGAGGCGGGGGAGGAGCGCAGCCGGGGGAATCTCGCGAACAATGCGTGCCGCACGGCCACCTCCAGGTCCCGGAAAAGGCTCACCTGAATGTACGAGAACGGAGAAGGGCCTTCAACGGAGTCGTCCACACCGGGCCACCGACCTCCTCACGGGTGAAGGGCATGATTTCGGTGTTCCGCGCGTCGTCCGTCGTTAGGCTTGACGACGGAGCATCGGCGTCCCGACGGGCAGCGGCACGACCGGAGAGGTGATTTCGGCGAGCGAATTCCCCCCATTCCCGGCAAAAGGCCCCATCGTTTACGACGCCTTCATCTCGTACAGCAGAGCCACGGACGCCCCGGTCGCCAAGGCGCTGCGAGATGAACTGCATAGGTTCATCCGCCCTTGGTACAAAATGCGCGCTTTACGGGTTTTCCTTGATCAGGCGAGCCTGTCGGCGAATCCCGGGCTGTGGCCGTCGATCCGCGAGGCCCTCGACTCCTCCCGGTGCTTCATCCTGCTGGCCTCCCCGGAGGCGGCGGTCTCGCCGTGGCCGTCGAGGGAGATCGAGCACTGGCTGGCGGGCCATCCGGTGGACGACCTCCTCCTGGTGCTGACCGACGGCAGGCTGGTGTGGGCCGGCGACGGCTTCGACATGGCGCGGTCCAACGCGATACCGGCCGTGCTGCGCGACGTGTACCCCCAGGAGCCGCGCTGGGTGGACCTGACCTGGGCGCGCTCGCGCGACGGGCTGGACATGCGCGACCCCCGCTTCGGCGACGCCGTGGCGGAGCTGGCCGCGCCCCTGCACGGGCGGCCCAAGGAGGACCTGACCGGCGAGGACGTCCGGCAGCACCGCCTGACCCGGCGGCTGATCGTCGCGGTCTCCGTGGCGCTGGCCGTGCTCGCGGCGTCCGCCTCGGCCGCGGCCGTGGTGGCCAGGCGCAACGCCGACGAGGCGGACACCCGGTTCCTGGCGGCCGAGTCGGGGCGGCTGGCCGCGCTCACGCCGGCCGAACGGGCCGGCCGGATGGACGCGGCCCTGGTCCTCGCGGCCGAGGCGTGGCGCACCGCCCACACCGCGCAGGCGCGCGGAAGCCTCCTGTCGGTGACGCACGAGGCGATGCGCGGGATCGTCGCCTTCCCGCGCATCCGGCCGGGCGACCCGGTGCCCTTCTCCCTGGGCACGATCGCGCTCGCCCCCGGCGGACGCGTGGTCGCGGCCTCCCACCACGCCGAGGCCGGCTCGGCCGGGGCCCCGCTGGACGGGAGGATCTACGTGTGGACCGAGGGCCGGCCGTTCGCGCGGGTGCTGCGCGGTCCCCCCGGGGAGATCAGCGAGGTGCGGCGCCTCGCGTTCGGCCCGGACGGGCGGTTCCTGGCCGCCGCGGGGCAGGACGGCGACGTCCGGGTGTGGGACCTGACGACCGGCACCGCGCGGACCCTCGCCACGTCCGGCTCCGAGACGGCCAGGCCCATGGCGGTGTCGGCCGACCATCGGCGCGTCGCGGTGCAGGCGGGAGCCGGGCGGGTCGCCTTCACCGACCTGCTCACCGGCGAGCCCGCCGGGCAGCGGGCCGGCACCCTGTTCGGGATCGGCCCTGACGGGCGGCACGCGTTCGGCAAGGACCGGGCGGAGTACCCGGTCCTGTGGGACATGACCTCCGGCCGCACCGTACGGCTCAGGCACCGCGGGCCGTACGAGAACGCCGCGCTCAGCCCCGACGGACGGCTGATGCTGCTGGCCACAGGGCGCGGCGCGGACCGCCTGTCCGTCTTCGACGCCCGCACGGGCCAGGACCGGGTCGGGCGACCTGGCGTTCAGCCCCGACGGCGCGCTGCTCGCGGGCGGCGAGCCGCTGCGGCTGTGGGACGCGGCGACCCTGGAGCCGCTCGGCGAGCCCCTGATGGACACCCTCCAGGGCGGGCTCCAGTTCACGACGCGCGGCTCGCTGCTGGCCGGCGATCCCCAGGGGACGCTGCGGGAGTGGCCGCTCGCCCCGGAGGCGCTGGCCCGGCGCGCTTGCGTGCTCGCCGCCCGGGGCCTGACCCGCGAGGAGTGGGAACGGTACCGGCCGCCGGGCGCCCACACGGGACGGTGCGCCTCATGATGCGGCTTGCCCCCACCGGTACGGTTCTTGTCAGCGTGACGAACAACTGTTTACTCACCGGTACATTCACAGCGCGGCCCGACGACCGGCCGCCCGTTATGCCCCATGTGGCGATAATGATGTTCGGTCAGGCACACGCGTGCGGTACAGCGGAACGAGGGTGGAGATGGGCGAGACGACGGCCGGCGGCTCCCGCCAGCAAGCACGTCCCGGCCGGGGCGTGAGCAAGGCGCAGGAGCCGGAGCTCCGGCAGTTGCTGGCCGGGCTGACCGCCGTACGCGACGGCGACTTCGGCACCAGGCTGCCCGACGACGCCGGGGGCCTGCTGGGCGAGATCGCCCTGGTCTTCAACGGCATGGTCGACCAGCTCTCCCTGTTCACCTCCGAGGTGACCAGGGTGGCCCGCGAGGTGGGCACCGACGGGCGGCTCGGCGGCCAGGCCGAGGTGCCCGGGGTGTCGGGCACGTGGAAGGACCTGACGGAGTCGGTCAACGCCATGGCCGGCAACCTCACCAGCCAGGTGCGCTCCATCGCCGAGGTCACCACGGCCGTCGCCAAGGGCGACCTGTCGCAGAAGATCACCGTGGACGCCCGGGGCGAGATCCTGGAGCTGAAGAACACGGTCAACACCATGGTCGACCAGCTCTCCTCGTTCGCCGACGAGGTCACCCGCGTCGCCCGCGAGGTCGGCACCGAGGGCCAGCTCGGCGGCCAGGCCGACGTCAAGGGCGTGGCCGGCACGTGGCGCGACCTCACCGACTCGGTGAACTACATGGCCGGCAACCTCACCGCCCAGGTCCGCAACATCTCACAGGTCGCCACCGCCGTCGCCCGCGGCGACCTGTCCCAGAAGATCACCGTGTCGGCCCGGGGCGAGATCCTCGAGCTGAAGAACACGCTGAACACCATGGTCGACCAGCTCTCCTCGTTCGCCGACGAGGTCACCCGCGTCGCCCGCGAGGTCGGCACCGACGGGCGGCTCGGCGGCCAGGCCGACGTGAAGGGCGTGTCGGGCACCTGGAAGGCGCTGACCGAGTCGGTCAACGTCATGGCCGACAACCTCACCGCCCAGGTGCGCTCCATCGCCGAGGTCACCACCGCGGTCGCCAAGGGCGACCTGTCGCAGAAGATCCGGGTGGACGCCCGGGGCGAGATCCTGGAGCTGAAGGAGACCATCAACACGATGGTGGACCAGCTCTCGGCGTTCGCCGACGAGGTCACCCGCGTCGCCCGCGAGGTCGGCACCGAGGGCCAGCTCGGCGGCCAGGCCACCGTGCGCGGCGTGTCGGGCACGTGGAAGGACCTCACCGACAACGTCAACTTCATGGCCTCCAACCTGACCGGCCAGGTGCGCTCCATCGCGCAGGTGGCCACCGCGGTCGCCAAGGGCGACCTGTCGCAGAAGATCATGGTCGAGGCCAAGGGCGAGGTCGCCGCGCTCGCCCAGACGATCAACACGATGGTCGACACGCTGTCCGCGTTCGCCGACGAGGTCACCCGCGTCGCCCGCGAGGTCGGCACCGAGGGCCAGCTCGGCGGCCAGGCCCGGGTGCCGAACGTGGCCGGCACCTGGAAGGACCTGACCGACAACGTCAACTCGATGGCCGACAACCTGACCAATCAGGTGCGCTCCATCGCCCAGGTCACCACGGCCGTCGCCAAGGGCGACCTGACCAGGAAGATCGACGTCGACGCCCGCGGCGAGATCCTGGAGCTCAAGACCACGATCAACACCATGGTCGACCAGCTCTCCTCGTTCGCCGCCGAGGTCACCCGCGTCGCCCGCGAGGTGGGCAGCGAGGGCCGGCTGGGCGGCCAGGCCGAGGTCGAAGGCGTCTCGGGCACCTGGAAGCGGCTCACCGAGAACGTCAACGAGCTGGCCGGCAACCTCACCCGCCAGGTGCGCGCCATCGCCGAGGTCACCAGCGCCGTCACCTCCGGTGACCTGACCCGCTCCATCACGGTCGACGCCGAGGGCGAGCTGGCCGACCTGAAGGACAACATCAACTCGATGGTGGGCTCGCTGCGCGAGACCACGCGGGCCAACCAGGAGCAGGACTGGCTCAAGTCCAACCTGGCCCGCATCTCCAGCCTCATGCAGGGCCACCGCGACCTCAGCGCCGTGGCCGAGCTGGTCATGAACGAGCTGGCCCCGCTCGTGTCCGCGCAGTACGGCGCGTTCTTCCTCGCCGAGGAGGCGCCGGGCGGCGCGGTCCTGAAGCTCATCAACGCCTACGGCTACCCGGCCGACCCCGAGCGGCCCACGCGGTTCAGGATGGGCGAGTCGCTGATCGGCCAGGCCGCCCGCACCCGCAGCACGATCGCGATGGACGGCGTCCCCGCCGACTACGTCAAGGTGTCCTCCGCGCTCGGCGAGACCGCGCCCGCCTCGGTCATCGTGCTGCCGATCGTGGTCGAGGAGCAGGTGCTCGGCGTCATCGAGCTGGGCTCGGTGTACGCGTTCACGGCGGTCCACCGGGCGTTCCTGGACCAGCTCATGGAGGCCATCGGCGTCAACGTCAACACCATCATCGCCAACGCCCGCACCGACGAGCTGCTGGTCGAGTCGCAGCGGCTCACCGCCGAGCTCCAGGCCCGCTCGGAGGAGCTGCAGAACCAGCAGGAGGAGCTCCAGCGCTCCAACGCCGAGCTGGAGGAGAAGGCGGCGCTGCTGGCCAGCCAGAACCGCGACATCGAGACCAAGAACCTGGAGATCGAGCAGGCCCGGCAGGAGCTGGAGACCCGCGCCCAGCAGCTCGCCCTGGCCTCGAAGTACAAGAGCGAGTTCCTGGCCAACATGAGCCACGAGCTGCGCACCCCGCTCAACAGCCTGCTCATCCTGGCTCAGCTCCTCGCGCAGAACCACACGCGCAACCTCACCCCGAAGCAGGTCGAGTACGCGAGCATCATCCACTCGGCCGGCTCCGACCTGCTCCAGCTCATCAACGACATCCTCGACCTGTCCAAGGTCGAGGCGGGCAAGATGGACATCGCGCCCGAGCGGGTGCCGCTGCGGCAGCTCCTCGACGACATCGAGGCCACCTTCCGCCCGATGACGACGCAGAAGAGCCTCGACTTCGTCGTCACCACGGCCGCGGGGGTCCCGGTGGACGTGCTGACCGACGACTCCCGGCTCCGCCAGGTCCTGCGCAACCTGCTGTCCAACGCGGTGAAGTTCACCGAGACGGGCAGCGTGGAGCTGCACATCGAGCCGGCCTCGACGGCCGAGGTGCCCGCCTCGGTGCGGATGCACGGCTCGGCCATCGCCTTCCGCATCAAGGACACCGGCATCGGCATCGCCGAGCAGCAACTGGAGGCCATCTTCGGGGCGTTCCAGCAGGCCGACGGCACCACCAGCCGCAAGTACGGCGGCACCGGGCTCGGCCTGTCGATCAGCCGCGAGATCGCCTACCTGCTCGGCGGCGCGATCACCGCGCAGAGCGTTCCGGGCAAGGGCAGCGTGTTCACCCTCTACCTGCCGGTGGCGCGCCCCGACTTCGACGAGCCGGCCGCGGGCTCGGCCCCGCAGGAGCGGCCCGCGCTGGAGGCGCTGGAGCTCGGCTCGGCGCCCGCCGGCCCGTCCGCCTCGCCGCCCCAGCCACAGCAGCAGCGGCGGTTGCTGGTGATCGAGGAGCGCGACCGCGGGCTGCTGTCGCTGGTGGCCGAGAGCGCGGCGGCCGACCTGGCCAACAACCGCGACCGGGGCGACCTGCGGGGCCCCGTCGAGGTCATCACCGCCGTCGGGGTGCAGGAGGCGGCCACAGCGCTCGCCGCCCAGGCGTACCACTGCATCGTGCTGGAGCTGGACATGGCCGACGGCGCGGCGCTGCGCTTCCTGGAGGACATGGACGGCGACTCGGCGCTGCGGGGCGTGCCCGTCCTCGCCTACAACAACTGGCGGCTCGACCCCCGGCAGGAGTCCAATCTGCAGGCCCGCACCGGCACCCAGCCGCTCGAACTGCTCTCCAGCCTGGACGAGCTGCGCGAGCGCATCGCGCTGCACCTGTCGGCCGAGGGGCCGCACGACGTGCTGCCGCTGGTCAGGCCCGAGGAGGTGCACCGGCCGGTCACGCAGGAGGTCGACAACTCGCTCGCGGGCCGCACGGTGCTGGTCGTCGACGACGACGCCCGCAACCTGTACGCGCTGACCGGCATTCTGGAGATCCACGGCCTCCAGGTGCTGCACGCGGAGAACGGCCGCAAGGGCATCGAGACCCTGACCGCCCACCCCGAGATCGACATCGTCCTGATGGACGTGATGATGCCGGAGATGGACGGCTACGCGGCCACGGCGGCCATCCGCAAGATGCCGCAGTACGCGGACCTGCCCATCATCGCGGTGACGGCCAAGGCGATGCCGGGCGACCAGGAGAAGAGCCTGGCCTCCGGGGCGAGCGACTACGTGACCAAGCCGGTCGACGCGGACGACCTGCTGACCCGGATTCAGCGCTGGCTGAACAGGTAGCCCTTGGGGACACCGTCCGGACCGTCCAGGTCGCCTGCCGGTACCACCAGCGTCGAGGAGCAGCACGTGCACGACCCGCAGCAGCCCGCCGATGAAGGCACCCGCCTCGGGCGGCTGGCCGCCACCGTCGAGCGGCTGCGCCGCGAGGTGCGCGAGGCGCACGCGGCGGCCGACGGCCGTGCCCTGATCGAGCTGGCCAAGGGCATCCTGGTCGAGCGGCTGAGCTGCAACCCGGCCGAGGCCGCGAGGCAGCTCTCCTCGCTCGCCGAGCAGGCCGGGCTCACGCAGCTCGAACTGGCCGCCGACATCGTCAACCAGGCCGCGCAGGACCGGCTGACCGAGGCGGCCAGCCAGTTCGTCAGCGCGGCCACCGGACGTGAGGGCTCCTCGGCCGAGGGGGACGGGTCCGGCGACGACCAGGTGTCGATCACTCTGCGGCTGCGCACGGCGGAGAGCGGCGTCCTCGCCGCGGACGACACCCAGGCGGTCAGCGAGTCGCTGCTCCAGCACGCGCTGGCCCCTCTCGGCGCGACCGCCGTCGCCGTGTGGGCGGCCGGGACCGACGGCTCGCTCACCCTGGCGGGCGCCGCCGGGTTCGCGCCGGGAGAGGCGGGCCGGTGGCGGTACGTGCCGCCCGGCGTCGCGACGCCGGCCCGGCAGGCGCTGGTCGAACGGGGCACCGTGTGGTTCGGCGACGTGTCGGAGGTCGGGCTGCCGTCGATCGGCCACCTGCCCTCCGAGGGCGGCGGCCGGGTCGCGGTGCCCGCGGGCGCCGGCGGGCGCGTCCTCGGCGTGCTGGAGATCGCCTGGCCGCACCCGCTGCCGCCGCAGCCGCAGGCGGTGCAGCGGCAGGTGGAGGCGCTGGCCGAGCTGATCGCCCACACCCTGGAGGGTCACCCGGCGGCGCAGGGCATCGCCCGCCGGCCCGACTCCGAGCTGCTCGACCTGGCCAACGGCCTGCACGACCCCGTGCTCATCCTGCGTCCGCACCTCGACGCCGACGGGCACCTCGCCGACTTCCGCATCCAGCACGTCAACACGAACTTCGTGGACTTCGCCGGCCGCCCGCGCAGCGCGGTCAACGGGGCGCTGCTGCTGGAGGCGTACCCGATGGCGGCCGGCGAGGGCGGGCTGTTCGAGAAGGTCGAGCGCGTCCACGCCACCGGCGAGCCGTTCCGCGCCGAGCGGATGCCGCTGACCGCCATCATCGACCAGGTGCCGCTGACCGCGGTCGCGAGCGTCAGCATCAGCCGCCACGGCGACTGCGTGCTGCTGCTGTGGCGGGTGCTCGACGAGGCGGCGCGGGTGGCCGGGCTGCTCCAGCACGCGCAGCGGCTCGGCCGCATGGGCGGCTTCGAGGAGAACGTCACGACGGGCGAGATCACCTGGAACGGCCAGCTCTTCACCCTGCTCGGCCTGCCGGCGACCGCGCCGCCCATCCCGCTCCGGCAACTCCCGCAGCACGCGCACCCGGACGACGCCGTGGCCCTCGGCCGTTTCCTGCGCACCCTGCTGCACCACCGGATGCCCGCCTCCACCGCCTTCCGGCTCCAGCGCAGCGACGGCGTGTCGCGGCACATCCGGGTGGTCGCCGAGCCGGTCCTCGACGCCGACGGGCGGCTCCTCAGTGTGAGGGGCGCGTTCCAGGACATCTCCGCACAGCACTGGACGGAGGTGGCGCTCGCCGCCACGCGTGACCAGCTCGCGCACACCGAGCAGCAGGCCGCCGAGCGCAACCGGCTGGCCCTGCAGCTCCAGCAGGCGATCATGCCGCCCACGCACGGCCCGATCGAGGCGTTCGACCTGCGCATCGGGGTCCGCTACCGCCCCGCCGAGGAGGAGCACCTGGTCGGAGGCGACTGGTACGACTGCGTGGTGCTGCCGTCCAAGCAGGTGCTGCTGTCGCTCGGCGACGTGGCCGGGCACGGTATCGAGGCGGCCACCGGCATGGTCGTCCTGCGCAACGCGTTGCGCGGCCTCGCCACCACCGGCGCCGGGCCGGCGCAGTTGCTCACCTGGCTCAACCTCGTCGCCCACCACCTGACCGAGCAGGTGACCGCGACGGCCGTCTGCGCGCTGTTCGACCCGGAGACGCGGATCCTGCGCTGGGCGCGGGCCGGGCACTTCCCGCCGATCATGCTGCGCGAGGGCGAGGCGTCGGAGCTGCCGCTGATCGAGGGCGTCCTGCTGGGGGCGCTGTCGGAGGCCAGGTTCGAGGAGGGCAGCGTCCAGCTCCTCAAGGAGGATGTGCTGCTCATGTACACGGACGGGCTCATCGAGCGCAAGGACCGCAGCCTGGAGCACTCGCAGCGCCAGCTCCTGACGGTCGCCACGGCCGAGGTGACGTCGCTGGAGCAGCGGCTCGACCACCTGCTCACGTACAGCAAGTCCGACACGGACGACGACACCTGCGTGATCGGCATCCAGCTCCGCTGAGAGCGCCACTCCCGGGCCGGCGGGCGTTGACCGGAGCCCGGGACGCTGCTGCACTGGGCGTCATGGCGAGGGTGCTGTCCGTGGTGGCCGGACTGGCCGTGACCCTGTGCGGCGGCGTGGCCTCGGCCGCGTCCGGGCGTCCCTTCGAGGTGCGCTACGACGGCGCCATGGCGTCGCCCGAGCTGGTCGCCGACCGCACGTTCCACGCGCGGCACGGCGCGGTCGTGACCGCGCACGGCGGACGGGTGCTCTCCCTGCCGCGCGGCGGGGGCGACCGGTTCCTCCGCTTCCCCGGCGGGACCTGCGCGACGGCCCCGTGCCCCCAGGCGATCGTGCGGCCCTTCCGGTCCGGCGGGCTCGTGCCGGACGGCGGGACCGGCCCGTTCAGCTTCGGCGCGGACGTGCGGCTGACGGCCGAGCCGCCGGACCGCGCCGGCATGAACGTCTGGCAGCACGGTCTCGCCGGTCCCGGGCACGCCCAGTGGAAGCTCCAGGTGGACGGCGGCCGGCCGTCGTGCCGCTGGTCGGACGGCACCCGCGTGGTGCTGCTCGGGACCGGCTCCTACCGGCTGGCCCCCGGGCGGTGGTACCGGCTGCGGTGCGCGCGGCTGGGAGAGACGCTGTTCGAGGTGCGGGTCCTCGACGCGGCGACACGCGAGCCGGTGACGCCGCCCGCCAGGGCGGTCGCGCCGATGGGGCCGATCCTGCCGCGCGACGGGGCGACGATCGGCGGCAAGCGGGTACGCGCCGACCAGGCGGACCCGTCGACCGACCAGTTCCACGGCGACCTGGACGAGGTGTTCTTCCGCGGCGCGGCCACGGAGTGAGTGCCTATTCGACGCGCTCGGCGTTGGAGTCGTAGCCGCCCCCGCCCGGGTAGACCCAGGCTCCGGTGAGGCTGCGGCCGTCGGGGCTGAAGACGCCCTGGTAGTAGGCGGGGGAGTCACGCTCTCCCGCCCAGATGGTGAGGGTGTCGCCCTCGAGTTCGTAGGTGTAGTCGAGGGTGCTGCCGTCGTCGCCGTAGTAGCGGGACCTGATGTCGGCGCTGGGCTCGGCCATCAGCTTCCGCTCCCGGCCGATGATCTCGATGCCGTGGGCGCCGCCCAGGTGGACGTCCTGCTGGAGGAAGAAGTCGTTCAGCCAGCGGTACGTGACGGTCCCCTCGTGTCCTCCGGTGATCTTCCAGGTGCCGACGAGCCTGGCCAGGGCCTGCAGTGCCGGGTCGTTGGTCATCACCGTCTCCTTGGGTCAGTGCCGACGTTGCGATGTCCCGGCGATTTCTCGCCTTCCCCCAAGCCGGGATTATCTGATCCTTTGCGAAACCGGGTCAAGGTAGGGCGGCGCATTACCCGGCGGGTAATCGACCCCGGTCAAGCCCTTCGCCAGACTGGTGCCGCACCACCGCACCAGAGGGAAGGGACTCCTCATGACCGCCACCCGCGACATCGTCCAGGAACTGCTCGGCCGCATGGCCAAGGGCGACCACGACGGAGCCGCCGAGCTGTTCGCCGAGGAGATCGACTGGCAGCTCGACTGGCCCGAGGAGGGACACCCGGCCGTGCCGTGGATCCGCCGGCGCACCGGCCGGGGCGACGTGGCCGGGCATTTCCGCATGCTGGAGGCGTACCACGTGCCCGAGCTGAACGGCACGTCGGTGACGCGGATCCTGGTGGACGGGGCCGACGCGGTCGTGCTGGGGCACATCAGGCAGACCGTGCGGGCCAACGGGCGCGCGTACACCTCGCCCTTCGCGCTGCACCTCACGGTCGAGAACGGGCTGATCACCCGATACCACATCTACGAGGACAGCCTCACAGTGGCCCGCGCCCTCACGACCGAAGCTGATATTTCCGAATAATTCTCATTTTGTCATAGCGGCCTTTCTTGAGCCCGGCGAGAAATGCCGCCCCGCACCCCCGGACATATTTCCGGATTGAGCCGTCCGACGCAGGGCGAAAATGTGATGATGTGATCCGTACCGCCGCTCGACGGAGTCCTTACCGGCTTCCGCGCACCACCTCCCACGACAGGGCGCGGCTCGCCGCCTTCGCGGACGGAGACAGGATCTTGCCTGAGGATCGGTCTGGGGGCCGGCCGGAGCATCGGTTCCCGCCCGGCGAGTCGGGCGGCTCGGGGCTGGCGGGGGTCGACGCCGGGGGCCTGACGGTCCACGTACGGCACGAGCCCTCCGGGGGGCGCGCGGGCGAGACCATCGGGTTCCGGGCGGCCGACTTCGGCTCGCTCGACGCCCTTCTCCACCACTGCCTGACGATGATCGGGCGGACGCCCCGGGTCCTGGTCGCGGGCGTGGCCGGGCAGCCGCGCCCCAACGGGGACGTCCGCGTCACCAACCGGCCCGACTGGCCGGTCTTCCGGCGCGACCGCTTCGCCGCGACGTACGGGATCCAGGTGGAGACCGTGAACGACATGGAGGCGACGGTCGCCGGCGTCGGAGAACTGGACGAGAGCGGCTACCAGCGCCTCACCCCGGCGGCGGAGGGCGGCACGGGTCCAGGGGCGCGGCTGGTCGTCGCCGTGGGCTCCGGGGTCGGCGTCGGCCACCTCGACCTCCACGGGCGCCCGCACGGCACCGAGGGCGGCCACATCCCCTGGCAGCCGCGCACCCGCCGCGAGAGCGACTACCTCGCCTGGCTGCGCGACCGCCGGACCGGCGCCCGCGTCCCCGTCCCGGCGCCCGTCCCCACGCGGCACGCCGCCGCTCCCGCGGCCACGCCCGCCTCCGGCCCCGCCCACACCCCCGCGGGCGTCTCCGTGGAGGAGTCGATCTCCGGGGAGCGCGGGTTCGCGCACCTCTACGACTTCATGGCCCTGAGCATCGACCCCGCCCCGCTGCTCGCCGCGGGGGTCGAGCGCGCGAGGAGCGAACGGCTCGGCATCGCCCCGCTCGTCATCGCCGGGGCGCTGGCCGGCGACGAGTTCTGCGTCGAGGTGATGCGGCTGTTCGGCGGGATCCTCGGGCAGTTCCTGCGCTCGATGGCGCTGGTGACGCTCGGCCGGGGCGGCTCGGTCTGGCTGTGCGGGAGCGTGCTCCGGTCTCCGGGGGTGGCCGACTTCCTCATGGCCGACGGCTGCCTGATGGCCGCCTTCCGTCCGGCGGGCGGCGAGCCCGCGGATTTCCTGGCCGAGATCCCGATTCACCTCGTCCATGACCGCGAGATCGGGGTCAGGGGCGCTCTCGTGCTCGGCCGTTCGCGATGCGAATCCACCGGGCGGCATTAACCTGATGATTTTTCCGTCGCGCCGCCTTTACCCAGGACGACGTGACGGTCCGCCTCTAATCCTTATTGACGTGTTGGAGCTGGAAATCATTGGCGACGTGCATTAGTGGGGATACGCTCATTATCAACAGCCCGGCGAGGCCCATCAGGGCATCAACCAGCGGACCCCGCCGGACCATTACCCACCCGAAGGAGGGCGTCATGCCGAAGTCCTCTCGCAACCTGAGGATCAGGATCGACGGAGAGTTTCGTGTACGACCGCCACGCCGCACCTTTCTCGTCCTCGGCCTGATCGCCGTCGTCGTGGCCATCGTCCTGACAACCGGCGACAACGCGACGGTCCAGCTCTTCCTGTGACCGGCGGCGCAAAGGCCGCCCGCCCTCGCGGTGAGCGGCCTGACGCGCCGGCGCGCACGCCGACGACGGGCCCGCAAGGCGACTCCGATGCGCTCATGATACCCCGGAGTTCGGAAAACGAAAGGGCCGCGCCGCTCATTGACAACGGCCGGATTCAGGCCATGAATATTCCGAGGAATTTCCGGTGCGCATGGTTTGGCATTGTCCGCCTCGGGTCATACCGACGGCGTGTGCGCCGGGTTTTCGTCCGGCCGTACGACTACACGGATGACGAGCCGTTCGGCGACGCGGCCGGTACCAGCTCGAATCCGGTGACCATCTCCGCGCGGATGCGGATGACCTGGTCCCTGTCCCCCGCGAGCCAGGGGATGAGCCGCGCCCGGTAGGAGGCCGCCTCCTCCGGGTCCTCCACCAGCCGCGCGACCCCGGTGACGATCACGCTCCAGCCCAGCCGTTCCTCCACGTCCAGCTCGTCGGCCTCGAAGGCCACGACGGCGCCCGAGGGCGCGACCTCGGCGCTGATGACGGTGCCCGGGTCGGAGCGGATGACGATGTGCCCGTCCACCACGATGTGGTTCACCGGCCGCACCGCCGGCAGGGCGTGGCGGGTGAAGACGATCCGCCCGATGGGCGCGCTCGCCAGCAGTCGCAGCGCGTCGGCCCGCGACAGCTCCTTGAGGTCTCGGGCGGTCATCCCGCCGGCCCGCCCGCCGTCATGCGCAGCATCCGAACAGTCTGCTGGCTGGCGACTTGCGGAGATAAGGGCCAAAAGTCCCTTTATTCCGGGAACTCGGGCACGCCCGTCACCCGGAGCGCCGGTCGTCGTACGCGGCCTGCGCCTCCAGCACCTCGGGCATGTCCGCCTCCAACTGCTCGATGAGCGCGAAGAGCTTCACGGCCGCGCGCGCGCCGAGCGGCGTGAGGCTGTAGTCCACCCGCGACGGGAACCCCTCGCGGGCGCTGCGGTGGACGAACCCGTCGCGTTCGAGCGCCTGCAGTGTCTGCGTGAGCATCTTGTCGCTCACCCCGTCGACCCGGCGGCGCAGCTCGTTGAAGCGCATGGGGTGCTCGTGCAGGCCGAGCAGGACGAGCGGGCCCCAGCGGCCGGTGACGTGCTCGAAGGTCGCGCGCGAGGGGCAGGCGCGGGCGAAGACGTCGAACTCCAGCGCCGGCAGGGTCCGCTCCGCCTCCGTGGCGGGCTGTGCGAGTGCGTCCATGCCCTGATGCTACCCCCTGGTTAGCACTTTCTTTTAGTTTGCACTTTCTCTGAGAAAGTGTCAGGGTGGTGGTGTCCGCACGGCGGGGCCCGCCCCCGTGCACAGTCCTGCAGACCACCAGGAAAGGGACAGCCATGTACGTCGTCACCGGAGCCACCGGATCCCTCGGCCGCCTCGCCGTCGAGGAACTGCTCGACCGGGTCCCCGCCGACCAGGTCGCCGTCGTCGCCCGCGACAAGGACAAGGCCGCCGACCTGGCCGCCCGCGGTGTCGAGATCCGCCTCGCCGACTACGACGACCCGGCGAGCATGCGCGGCGCCTTCGCGGCCGGTGACCGGGTGCTGTTCATCTCCGGCAACGAGGTCGGGCGCCGCGCCCCGCAGCACCAGGCGGTCGTCGACGCGGCCAAGGCGGCCGGCGTCGGCCTTCTCGCGTACACCGGCGTCCTCGGCGGCCCCAAGGCCGACTTCGAGCTGGCCCGCGACCACCAGTACACCGAGCAGGCGATCCTCGACTCCGGCGTGCCCTACGCCTTCCTGCGCAACGGCTGGTACTCCGAGGTCTACACGGCGAACCTCGGCCAGTTCCTGGAGCAGGGCGCCATCGTGGGCAGCGCCGGCCCGGGCCGGGTCGCCTCCGCCGCCCGCGCCGACTACGCCGCCGCCGCCGTCGCCGTGCTCACCGGCGAGGGCCACGAGAACAAGGCGTACGAGCTGAGCGGCGACGTCGCCTGGGACTTCCACGAGTTCGCGGCCGAGCTGTCCCGGCAGGCCGGCAAGGAGATCACGTACCGGGCCGTCTCCCCCGAGGAGCAGCGGCAGATCCTCGCCGGCGCCGGAGTGCCCGACCCCATGATCGCCTTCCTCCAGGACATCGACGGCGCCATCGCGCGCGGACTGCTCGCCGTCAGGACCGGCGAGCTGTCGCGGCTCATCGGCCGCCCGACCACCCCGCTGGCCGACAGCATCGCCGCCGCCCTGCGTTCCTGACCTCACCCGTCGGGCCGACGGCCCCTCGTACGGGGGCGGGTCGCCGGTCTAGGCTGTGGCGCATGCGCGTAGTGGTGATCGGAGCCAGTGGCCACATCGGCACCTACCTGGTCCCCAGGCTGGTCGACGCCGGCCATGAGGTGGTGGCCGTCAGCCGGGGCAAGCGGGAGCCGTACACCCCCCACGGCGCCTGGGACCGGGTCACCACCGTGACCGCCGACCGCGAGGCCGAGGAGGCGCGCGGCGAGTTCGGGCGGCGGGTCGCCGAGCTCGACGCCGACGTGGTCATCGACCTCATCTGCTTCACGGAGGCCGGCGCCCGGCAGCTCGCGGAGGCCCTGACCGGGCGCGTCCGCCACTTCCTGCACTGCGGCACGATCTGGATCCACGGGCCGAGCACGCGGGTGCCCACCACCGAGGACCGTCCGCGCCGCCCCATCGGCGAGTACGGCCGCCAGAAGGTCGCCATCGAGGCGTACCTGCTCGACCGGGCGCACCGCGACGGGTTCCCCGCCACACTGATCCACCCGGGCCACATCGTGGGACCGGGCTGGGTGCCGGTCAACCCCGCGGGCAACCTCGACACGGGCGTGTTCCAGGCGCTGGCCGACGGCGACGAGGTCACCCTGCCCAACCTCGGCATGGAGACCGTCCACCACGTCCACGCCGACGACGTGGCGCGGCTGTTCATGGACGCGCTGGCCAACCCGTCGGCCTCCGTCGGCGAGAGCTTCCACTCCGTCTCCACCACCGCGCTCACGCTGCGCGGCTACGCGGAGGCGGTGGCGGGCTGGTTCGGCCGCGAGGCGCGGCTGGCGTACCTGCCGTGGGAGCGCTGGCGCGAGACGGTGCCGGAGGAGCACGCCCGCGTCACCTACGACCACATCGCGCACAGCCCCCACTGCTCGATGGAGAAGGCCGCGCGCCTGCTCGGCCACCGCCCCCGCTACACCTCGCTGGAGGCCGTCGCGGAGGCCGTCGACTGGCTGGTACGGGCGGGCCGCATCACGCGCTGACCAGGTGATCAGTGGCCGGCCACGAACGTCTTCAGCAGGATGACGACCAGCCCGAGCACCAGATTGATCATTGCCGACACCATGATCCCGCTCCTGCCCGACCCCGCCGTGACCGCCGCCGCGACCGCCCAGGCCACCTGGCTCGCCACCGCCACCCCCAGCGCCACCCACGTGGCCACGCTGTCCGACAGCCCCAGCGCCCAGGCGAACGCGGCCGCCGCGGCCGGCGGGAAGGCGGCCTGGGCGACCGGCCAGTCGACGCGTCCCGCCGTGCGGATCCGGCGCCACGTCAGCGGTTGCAGGCCGTGCGAGACCAGCCGGACGTACACGTGCGCGATCCAGAACACCACGCCCGTGCTGATCAGCAGGGCCACGAGGTCGGCGGCCGTGGTGGGCGTGCCGGCCGCGCTGCCGGCGACCACGGACGCGGCCAGCAGCGAGCCGTACACGGCGCCCCCGTACTCGACCGGCTGCGGGACGGCCTCGCTCTCGCGCGCGTTCATGGCACCAGTCTCATGGCGGCTCTCGCCATCCGGTGGGGAGGCGGGCGGAACTATGCCCAGATTTGGGACTGCCGCCGGGCGCCTCAGGACAGGGCGCGGACCGTGGCGGTGAAGACGGCCGGGAGCCGCTGGGCGGCCGGGACGACGAGGCGGGCCGTGCCCGGGCGGCCGGCCACGTACACCAGCGCGCCCGTGAGCAGCCGGTGCGCCCGCGAGATCCGCACCCACGCCCGCTCGTAGTCCTGCGGCCGGCCGCGCCGCAGGCAGTCGACCAGCGCCCCCGCGCACCGCGCCGCCAGCGAGACCCCCTCGCCGGTGAGCGCGTCGGTGTAACCGGCGGCGTCGCCCACCAGCAGCACCCGCCCGGCGACGCGCGAGCGCACGCGCTGGCGCAGCGGC